>JBDHWC010000001.1:0-97289 GCA_039809985.1 Thermomicrobiales bacterium
TCCGGCGAGCCCGGCCGGGCCGGGCTCGCCCGGCATTCCCTGCGGCCCGGCCTCGCCCCGGGGTCCGGCCGGGCCGGTGTGACCCGGCAGCCCGGACGCGCCGGCCGGGCCGGTGTCGCCCTTGAGGCCGAGCGCGCCCGGTTCGCCCTGAGGTCCGGGTTCGCCCCGCGCGCCCGTTGGTCCGGTGTCGCCTTTCGCCCCGATCGCCCCGATCGCGCCGCGCTCGCCCGGTTCGCCCTTCGGCCCGGCCGGACCGATCGGGCCGCGCTCGCCCTTCGCGCCCTCGCGGCCGACGGCGCCCGGCTCGCCCTGCGGTCCGGGCAGCCCGACGGGGCCGATTGGCCCGACTGGTCCGATGCCGCCGATCAGCCCCGCCGCGCCGGCGACGCCGACCGGCCCCGGGATTCCGGGGGCACCTTGCGGCCCCGTCGGCCCTGTCTCGCCGTGCGGCCCTCGGGGCCCGGTGTCGCCCTGTGGTCCTGTGTCGCCTTTCGGGCCCACTGGCCCGACCGGCCCGACCGGTCCCATCACCCCGATTGCGCCGGCTTCGCCCTGCGGCCCGGGCTCTCCGCGCGGACCGGACTCGCCCGGCTTGCCTTGGGCACCCCGTGGCCCTGTCGGTCCCCTCGTGCCTTTGCTGCCTGCGGCTCCGTCGCTTCCTCGCGGCGCGTGCGTTCCCATCCTCTTCTCCTCGGTCCGCGGTGGTGCGGACGGTGCCCCGAACAAGGGCTGTGCGGGCGGTCCACCCACGTGTCGTCGGCCACGACCCACCGCGGGTTGCCGGCTTGCTCGGAGTTCTCGGTCCCCGTGCCGCTTGCGCCCGCCGCGGCTCAGGCGTCAGCGCGGGCGGCAAGCACCTCCGGGTTGACGCAGATCGGGGGCCGTTCGCCGTTCAGTACCGCGAGCAGGTTGCGCGCGGCGAGGACCGCCATCGCGTCGCGGGTCTGGACCGTGGCCGACGCAGTGTGGGGGACGACGATGGCGTTCGGCAGCGACGCCAACGGATGGCTCGCCGGCAGCGGCTCCGGGTCGGTGACGTCGAGGCCGGCGGCGAAGATCTCTCCCGTGGTGAGCGCGGAGACCAGCGCGTCGGTGTCGACAACGGGACCGCGGGAGGCGTTGACCAGCACCGCGGTGGGTTTCATCAGACCGAACTCGCGGTGGCTGACCAGATGTCGCGTCTCCGGGGTGAGCGCCACGTGCAGCGTGACGAAGTCCGACTCCCGCAACAGGTCGTCGATCGGCCGGAAGGTGACGCCGAGGGCCTGCTCCGCGGCCTCGTCGCGGTACGTGTCGTAGACGAGCACGTTCATGTCGAAGCCCTTGGCCCGCTTCGCGACCTCGCGCCCGATGCGGCCGAAGCCGATGACGCCGAGAGTCGCGCCGCTGATCTCCTGCCCGAGCAGAAGGGTCGGCCCCCAGGTCTTCCACTTGCCGTCGCGAACGTACTGGATGCCCTCGGGGATGCGGCGGGCGGTCGCCATCAGGAGCGACCATGTCGCGTCGGCCGTGGCGTTGGTGAGGACGCCGGGCGTGTTGCAGACGGCGACGCCGCGGGCGGTCGCGGCCGGGACGTCGATGTTGTCGAAGCCGACCGCGAAGTTGCTGACGACCTTCAGCTGCGGCTCCCGGTCGAGCACCGGGCCGTCGATGCGGTCGGTCAGCAGCGTCAGCGCGCCGTCGCAACCGCGCAGCAGTTCGGCGAGCTGTTCCGGCGAGGGCGGCAGCTCGTCCGGCCAGAGGCGCACCTCGGTCGCCTCGCGGACGAGGCCGAGGCCGGCCTCCGGGATCACCCGAGTGACGGCAACGGTCGGTTTCGGTGCCATGTGCGCCTCCGTGCTGCCGGCCGCCGGGGACGTCGTCGTCCGGCGGACCGCCTCCGAGTCCTGAGTCCATTGTCGCGCAGCCGGCGACGGCGGGGGACGCGGCTGGCAGCGGCGGGGAGGAAGATGGTAGACTCGCTTTGCGATTAGGACTCATTCTCAACTGGGTGGTTTCCGGGAACGGGATTTGTGATGGCCGGTCGCTACCGCAACACGACGCAGCGGGCCGAGATCCTGGCGGCGGTGCAGGCTGCCGAGGGGCACCTGACGGCGGGCGAGATCTTCGAGCGGGTGCGCCAGCGCGACCCGAGGATCGCCTACGGCACGGTGTACCGGACGCTCCACCTGCTCGCCGAGCGCGGCCTCATCCAGGAGCTCACGTTCGCGGACGGGGCGAGCCGCTACGACGTGCGGGTGGAGCGGCACGACCACGTCCACTGCCGGGTCTGCGGACTCCTGCTCGACGTCGACGTGCCGGAGACGGTGATCGCGCGGCACGTCGCCGCGGAGCAGAGCGGGTTCACGATCAACAGCCATCACACGGTCTTCTCCGGGACCTGCCCCGTCTGCCGCTCGGCCGGCCGGGGCGAGGAGGGGCGACCGAGGAACTGAGCGAGGGAGCAGGACGACAACCCCGGCCGCCGGGTGGCGGCGCGGGCCCGAGGCCAATGTTTCGGAGGGCAGGCAAGCGCACCATGAGCAAGAACGACGTGCCGATGTTCGAGATCGAGAACCTTCACGCCTCGATCGAGGATCGCGAGATCCTGAAGGGCGTCAACCTGACCATCGGGCAGGGCGAGATCCACGCGCTGATGGGCCCCAACGGGTCGGGCAAGAGCACGCTGGCGAACGTGATCGCGGGCCATCCCTCCTACGAGGTGACCGAGGGGTCGATCCGGTTCTTCGGGGAGGACATCCTCGAGTGGGAGCCGGACGAGCGGGCCCGCCGGGGCCTCTTCCTCGCCTTCCAGTACCCGACCGTGATCCCCGGCGTCTCCATGGCGAACTTCCTGCGGATGGCGGTGACGTCGGTCCGCAACGCCCGTGCGGCGGCGGTGGAGGCCGCGGGCGGCACGGCGCAGAAGATGACGCCGCGCGAGTTCCGGCGGCTGATGAAGGAGAAGATGGCGCTCCTGAAGATGGACGACGCCTTCGCCACCCGCTACCTGAACGAGGGCTTCTCCGGCGGCGAGAAGAAGCGGGCCGAGATTCTGCAGATGGCGCTGCTGGAGCCGCGGATGGCGGTGCTGGACGAGACCGACTCGGGCCTCGACATCGACGCGCTGAAGGTGGTGTCGGAGGGGGTCAACGCGCTGGCCGGGCCGGAGATGGGCATCCTCCTGATCACCCACTACCAGCGGCTGCTCAACTTCATCAAACCGCACCACGTCCACATCATGATGGAGGGGCGGATCGTCCAGAGCGGCGGCCCCGAGCTGGCGCACGAACTCGAGGCCCGCGGCTACGAGGGGCTTCGCGCCGCGCTGGCGGCCGAGTAGTCGTCGCGACCGAACCCACGGCCCGGCGGCCGAGCACGGCCGGGCCCACCTGAAGGAGCCACCACCATGGTCGCCAAGCCGCAGATCGACATCGGGGAATACCAGTACGGGTTCCGCGACGAGGAAGACTACGTCTTCAAGAGCAAGAAGGGGCTCTCCCGCCAGGTCGTCGAGGAGATCTCGGCGATGAAGGGCGAGCCGGAGTGGATGCGGGACTTCCGCCTGAAGGCGCTCGACTACTTCCAGAAGCGGCCGATGCCGAACTGGGGGGCGGACCTCTCCGACATCGACTTCGACGACATCTACTATTACATCCGGCCCGCCGAGAAGATGGGCGAGACGTGGGACGAGGTGCCGGAGTACATCCGGGACACGTTCGAGAAGCTCGGCATCCCCGAGGCGGAGCGGAAGTTCCTGGCCGGGGTGGGCGCCCAGTACGAGTCCGAGGTGATCTATCACTCGCTGCGCGAGGACCTCCAGAAGATGGGGGTGGTCTTCCTCGACATGGACTCGAGCGTGCGGGAGTACCCGGAGCTCGTCAAGAAGTACTTCGGGACGGTGATCCCGGCGAACGACAACAAGTTCGCGGCGCTCAACTCGGCGGTGTGGTCGGGCGGCTCGTTCATCTACGTGCCGGAGGGCGTCAAGGTCGAGGTGCCGCTGCAGGCCTATTTCCGGATCAACGCCGAGAACATGGGCCAGTTCGAGCGGACGCTGATCATCTGCGCCCCCGGGTCGTACGTCCACTACGTCGAGGGGTGCACCGCGCCGACGTACTCGACCAACAGCCTCCACTCGGCGGTGGTCGAGATCATCGTCCAGGAAGGTGCGCGCTGCCGCTACACGACGATCCAGAACTGGTCGAAGAACGTCTACAACCTCGTCACCAAGCGGGCGATGGCCTACAAGAACGCCACGATGGAGTGGGTCGACGGCAACCTCGGCTCGAAGGTGACGATGAAGTACCCGGCGGTCTGGCTGATGGACGAGGGGGCGCGGGGCGAGATCCTGTCGGTTGCCTTCGCCAGCGACGGCCAGCACCAGGACGCGGGCGGCAAGGTCGTCCACGTCGCTCCCAACACGTCGTCCCAGATCATCTCGAAGTCGATCTCCAAGGGGAACGGGCGGTCGTCGTACCGGGGTCTGGTCAAGGTCCACAAGGGGGCCGAGAACGTCAAGAGCAACGTCGTCTGCGACGCGCTGCTGCTCGACGAGACGAGCAAGACCGACACCTACCCGTACATCGAGATCGAGGAGGAGCGCGTCTCGGTCGGGCATGAGGCGACGGTCTCGAAGGTGGCCGAGGAGCAGATCTTCTACCTCATGAGCCGCGGCCTGACCGAGGACGAGGCGATGAGCATGATCGTCAACGGCTTCATCGAGCCGATCGCCAAGGAGCTGCCGCTGGAGTACGCGGTCGAGCTCAACCGGCTGATCCAGCTCGAGATGGAAGGATCGGTCGGCTAGGACCGGCCGCGGGAGCCGTGCCGGTTCCGGCGCGGCCCGCCGAGATGTGAGGTGATGACTTGATGGAGGCGACGATTGCGCCGACCAGCGCCACGCTGGGGTTCAGCCGTGAAGCGGTGCTGGCGCTCGCGGAGCAGCGGGGCGAGCCCGACTGGCTGCGCGAGCTGCGACTGCGGGCGTGGGACACCTACGAGTCCCTGCCGATGCCGACCCGCTCCGACGAGGAGTGGCGGCGGACCGACCTGCGGGGCCTGAAGCTCGACAAGCTCGCGCCGTTCGCGACGCCGAACGGCAACGGGGCGGCGGCATTGGCCTTGGTCGGCGAGGGCGACGCGGTCTCGGCCGGGGCGCGGAACGCGGGCGTGGTGGTGCAGCTCGACAGCACGATCGCCCGGGTCGAGCTGGACCCGGAGGTCGCGGCGAAGGGGGTGATCTTCACCGACCTCGCCACCGCCGCGAGCGAGCACCGCGCCCTGTTCGAGAAGTGGTTCATGACCGAGGCGGTGCCCGCGGGCTTCGGCAAGCTGGAGGCGCTGCACGCGGCGTTCTGGCAGGGCGGGGCGTTCCTCTACGTGCCGGCCGGGGTCTCGGTCGAGTTGCCGTTCCGCTTCTTCGCCACCGCCTCGGAGGGCGGGCAGGCGGTCTTCGCCCACTCGCTGGTGGTGCTGGAGGAGGGGGCGGAGGCGTTCTTCGTCGACGCGTTCCGCTCGCCCGCGGCCGAGCGCCAGACCATGGCGTCGGCGGTGGTCGAGCTGGTGCTCGCCAAGGACGCGAAGCTGCGCTACGTGCAGGTGCAGGACTGGGGCCGCAACGTCTGGAACCTGATGACGGAGCGGGCGATCCTCGCCGACGACTCGACGCTGAACTCCTTGCACGTGACGCTCGGTTCGCGCTTCAGCAAGAGCTCGATCGGCTCGCACCTGCGCGGCAAGAACAGCCTGGCCGAGATGCTGGGCATCTTCTTCGCGGACGGCGACCAGTTCTTCGACCACCACACGTGGCAGTTGCACGAGTCGCCGTACGCCACCAGCGACCTCGAGTTCAAGGGGGCGCTGAAGGGCGAGGCGCGGTCGGTCTACTCGGGCCTGATCAAGGTCTTCGAGGGGGCCCAGAAGACCGACGCCTACCAGCAGAACCGGAACCTCGTGCTGAGCCGGACGGCGCGGGCCGACTCGATCCCGAATCTCGAGATCGGGGCGAACGACGTCCGCTGCACGCACGGGGCGACGATCTCGCAGGTCGAGGAGGAGCACCTCTTCTACCTGCAGGCCCGCGGCATCGAGCGGTCGGAGGCCCAGAAGCTGATCGTCGAGGGCTTCTTCCGGCCGGTGATCGACCGGATCCCGGTCGAGGAGATCCAGGACTTCCTGCAGGGCGCGATCGCCCGCAAGGTTGGCATCTAGCACGATGCCGGCCCGGTCGGGACGGCACGTGCCGTCCCGACCGGGCGACTCAGCACGAAGGCGGCGGAGATGGCCATCGAACTGAACCGGACCCCGCTCGACGCGGACGCGATCCGCGGCGACTTCCCGATCCTCGGCACGCGAGACGGCCGGGGCCAGCGGCTGGCGTACCTCGACAGCGCGGCGAGCTCGCAGAAGCCGGCCTCGGTGATCGACGCGCTCGACGCCTACTACCGGGAGACCAACGCCAACATCCACCGTGGCGTCTACCATCTCTCGGAGCGGGCGACCGCTCGCTACGAGGAGGCGCGTCACCTGGTCGCCGACTTCGTGAACGCGGCCTCGGCCCGCGAGTGCATCTTCGTCCGCAACACCACCGAGGGGATCAACCTCGTCGCGAGCACGTGGGGCCGGGCGAACGTGGCCGCCGGCGAGCTGATCCTCGTCACGTACCTCGAGCACCACTCCAACCTCGTGCCGTGGCAGTTGCTGGCCGAGCAGGTCGGGGCGGAGATCGCGGCGGTGCCGACCACCGGCGACGGCGTGCTCGACCTCGAGGCGTACGGGGCGCTGCTGACCCGCTCGCCGAAGCTGGTCGCCCTCGGCCACGTCTCCAACGCGCTGGGCACGATCAACCCGGTGGCGGACATGACCCGGCAGGCGAAGGCGGCCGGGGCCACAGTGGTGATCGACGGCGCGCAGAGCGTGCCGCACATGCCGGTCGACGTGCAGGCGATCGGCGCGGACTTCCTGGCGTTCTCCGGCCACAAGATGCTGGGCCCGATGGGGTCCGGGGTGCTGTGGGGCCGGCTCGACCTGCTGGAGGCGATGCCGCCGTACATGGGCGGCGGCGGGATGATCCGCAAGGTGGAGATCGGCCGTTCGACCTGGGCGGAGGTGCCGGCCAAGTTCGAGGCGGGGACGCCGTCGGTCGGCGACAGCGTCGGCCTCGGCGTGGCGGTCGAGTATCTGCAACGGCTCGGCATGGAACGGGTGCAGGAGCATGAGCGCGTGCTGACCGCGTACGCCCTTGACCGCCTGGGCGAGATCGAGGGAATCATGCTGTACGGTCCGCGTGACCTCGATCAGCGGGCGGGGGTGATCTCCTTCTCGCTTGGGGACGTCCACCCGCATGACGTGGCGGCGGTGCTCGACACGCACAATGTCGCGGTCCGGGCTGGCCACCACTGCTGCCAGCCGCTGATGCGCGAACTCGGCGTGATGGCGACGACCCGGGCCAGCTTCTCGGTCTACAACACCACCGACGACGTCGACCGGCTGGTCGGGGGCCTCCTCGACGCCAAGCGGGTCTTCGCCGACTAGGCGCAGGAACCATGATGAGCCAGGACATCTACCGCGAGGCGATCCTCGACCATTCGAAGCACCCGCGGAACAATGGCACGCTGGAGCACCCCGACTTCACGTTCGAGGACACAAACCCGCTCTGCGGCGACGAGATCCGGGTCGACCTCGACGTCGAGGGGGACCGGGTGGCGGCGGTGCGATTCTCGGGTCGGGGTTGCGCGATCAGCCAGGCGGCGGCGTCGATGCTGACCGAGATGGTCGACGGGCAGCCGATCGACGCGGTGAAGGCGTTGACCAAGGACGACATCCTCGAGGAACTCGGGGTGCCGGTCAGCCCGGCTCGCCTGAAATGCGCCTTGCTCGGGCTGAAGGTGATGAAGGCGGCCCTCTACGGCGTGCCGCCGCGCGACGAGGATCTCTGAACCGATGGTGATAACCGAGGACCGCTTCCTGACTGTGGCCCGGGCGGACGACCTCCAGCCCGGGCAACTGATGTACGTCGAGTACCTCGACGAGCCGGTCTGCCTCGTCAACCTCGACGGCGAGTACTTCGCGCTGTGCGACGTTTGCACGCACGAGGAGGCCTCATTGTCGGACGGCGAGATCTACGGCGACGAGCTGGAGTGCCCGTTGCACGGGGGTGCGTTCGACATTCGGACGGGTGCGCCCGCCTCGATGCCCGTCGTCGTCCCGGCCGAGACCTACGCGGTGCGGGTGGTTGACGGCGACATCCAGATCGCGCGGAAGGACTAGCCGGCCGGTGGTCGGGCGGGCCAGCGAGCGAGGGGCGGGATGACCGACGACGGGATGCCGAGCGGTGCGCTGAGCCGGGAGCAGATGCTGCGTTTGATCCGGTCCGACCGGCCGCTGGTCACGGAATTCCTCGACCTCGACGAGCAGGCGCAGCCAAACGGGTTCGACTTGTCGCTGCGGGAGGTCTCGTCGCTGCACGGCCGCGGCGTGCTGGCGGCCTCGAACGCCGGTCGCGTCCTGCCCGCGCCGGAGTCGATGCCTTTCGACGCCGACGGGTTCGTCGACCTCGCGCCGGGCCCGTACCTCGTGCTGTTCAACGAGGTGGTCGACCTGCCGGCCTCAGTGATGGCGCTCGGTCGGCCGCGGTCGAGTCTCTGCCGCAGCGGGGTGACGGTCCACACCGCCGTCTGGGACGCAGGCTACCGGGGCCGCTCAACCGCCTTGCTGAGCGTGATCAACCCGCACGGCTTCCGCGTGCAGCGCGACGCGCGGCTCGTGCAACTCGTCTTCTTCACGCTCGGGGAGGCCGTCGATTCAGGCTACGACGGCACGTACCAAGGCGAGAACCTCGGCCGGGGAGCGGGTGCGGGCGAACCGGGTCAGGCGAGCGGGGTGCGGTCGCGGGCGTAGGCAGGGCGTTCCGGCGGCACGCCGGGCACCGGAATCTGCGAGCGGGTCCGCACCCGGGAGTCGGTCTCGTTGCACCCCTCCACCTCGCAGAAGTAGATGAAGGTGTACTCCTCCTCGACTTGGTTCGAGAAGCGCGTCGGCCGCCCCTGAATGCCGCGGAGCCGCATCTCGACGAGGTGGACCGGGCAGACCGGGATGTCGCGCTCCGGGTTCTCGCGACGGAGCAGTTTGTCGACGATCGACGGCACCAGACCTACCCTCCCGGTTCTCAACACCGACTGCCGGTAGCCTACCAGAACCGGCCGTCGGCGACTTCATTTCCGGGCACGAGTTTCGGCCGTCGGCGACGCGGGTGACGGCGACGCCTCCAATCGTCGAGTCTCCGGCGTCGGCCGGCCCGACGTCGCCCCGTTCGGCGAAACCTGCGATCATCCGCCTCTCATGCCACGTGGCGGGGCGAGGGGGAACGGGTGGCACCGCAGATGCTGGAGTCGGTGGTCTCGGCGCTGCGGCAGCGCTTCGGGCAGGAGTGGCTGCAGGAGGATCCCCCGGACGGCGACTTCGTCGGCATGATGTCGTCGGTGATCCGCGCCGCCGAGCACGCGCACCTGATGGGCGAACCGGAGCCGGGCGAGGACGGCGTGGTCTACCGTTGCTGGATCGACACCCAGCTCGACGACCTGCTCGGGGCGGACGAGCTCGCGTTCGAGATCTTCGCGGTGGTGAGCGGCGAGTACTTCTTCTCGGAGCGGACGTTCGACGGGGAGCAGGTGGTCTACGCCTTCGTCACCGGGTCGGCTGAGGAAGGGCACTGTGGCCGACTGGTCTTCGCCGGGCCGAACACCGCGGCGTTTCTCGAGCGGTTCCGGAACCGAGTCACCGGCGGACCGCGCTACCACGCCTGAAAGACAACCCCCGCGTCCCATGGCTTGCCTTGGGTTGCTAGCATCCCCTCCGCGGTCGGCGGCGACTGTGCCGGCGACGAACCAGAGAGAGGAGCACCTGTGCCTGTCGTGACGATGGAGGGGATTGGCGAGACGACGTGCCCGGAAGGGCAGCGGCTCGTCCTCGCGATCGAGGATGCCGGGATCGACATTCTGCATCGTTGCGGCGGCAACGCGCGCTGCACCACCTGCCGGGTACTGGTGCTGGGGGGCGACGCCGGGCCGCGGACGGAAGCCGAGGTCGAGCGACTGTCCCGGGTCGCGGACGCGCCGGAGCACCTCCGCCTGTCGTGCCAAGTGCAAGTGCGCGACGACCTGACGGTCGAGGTGCTGCGGCGGCTGCGCGACAACCCGGACATGAGCGACTCGGGGCCGCGGCCGATCACGTGGCCGACGGACCGGCCGCTGCCGCCGGAGTGAGGTGCCGCGGCACGAGGGCGCCCCGTTTTGACGCCCAGCCGATGGCCAGCCTACACTCCATGTGGCCGTGCTAGACGGGGAGCTGGCGGTGCCCTGAACCCGCAACCCGCCTCAGCGGGGTTGAACTCCCTCTCGAGGGCCGGTTCTGTGGGACTGGCGGTCGCACGTGGCGCTGATGGGAAGGTCCCGCTCGGCGGGGAACGGTGAACCCGGTCAGGACCGGAAGGTAGCAGCCGTAAGCCGGATACCTCGGGTGACGCGGGAGTGCCTGACCGGAGTCAACGACGGTCGACAAGCCGGAGGATCGCGCTCGACAGAGGGTGCACGGCCAACATCCTGAACGCCCCGGCCCGCATTGGCCGGGGCGTTCTGCGTCGCTGGCCCGGACCGGCTCAGGCGGGCGCGGCGTCCAACCGCGTCGCGCGGCGGACAGCAGCCAGTGCGACGACGAGCCAGCAGAGCGCGGCCATCGCGCAGAGAACGAGCCAGAGCGGCATCCCGAACCCGAACGGGTTGATCTGCAGGACGCGGACGCCGAAGAAGAAGAGTCCGGCCCCGAAGACGCCGACACCCCAGTTCGCGGCCCGCTGAATCGCCTCGCGCGCGGCGGGGCCGGCTCCCGCGCGGACCAGCCGGTCGTTGGCCACCAGCACGGACCCCGCGAATCCGAGGGCGAAGAGCAGCAGGTAGAGCAGCGCAAGGCGCGACAGCGCGGTGTCGGTGCCGGCCGGGGTGGTCAGGGCCTGCCACATGGCGAATGGCGTGTCAGTGCGGCCGGGCTAGCGAACATGCTCCGTGAGGATGGCCCGCTTGACTTCCTCGATCGCCTTGGTGACCTGGATGCCGCGCGGGCAGGCGTCGGTGCAGTTGAACACGGTCCGGCAGCGGAAGGCCCCGGACTGGGTGTTGAGGATGCGCAGGCGCTCGCCGTGCCCTTGGTCGCGGCTGTCGAAGATGAAGCGGTGGGCGTTGACGATGGCCGCCGGCCCGACCCACTGCTCGTTGGTCCAGGTGATCGGGCAAGAACTGGTGCACGAGGCGCAGAGGATGCACTTGGTGGTGTCGTCGAAACGGGCGCGCTCCTCCGGCGACTGCCGCCACTCGCCGGTGCCCGGGCTGTCGTGGGTGATCAGGTAGGGCTTGATCGACTTGTACCCCTCGAAGAAGCCGGACATGTCGACCACGAGGTCCTTGATCACCGGGAAGGCGATCAGCGGCTCGATGGTCACCTTGCGCCCGACCTCGTTCAGCAGCATCTTGCAGGCGAGACGGTTGCGGCCGTTGATCCGCATGGCGTCGGAGCCGCAGATGCCGTGGGCGCAGGAGCGGCGGTAGGTGAGGGTGCCGTCGATGTTCCACTTGATCTGGTTGAGGACGTCGAGCACCCGGTCGGTCGGCTTCGCCTCGACCGTGTACTCCTCGAAGTGGGGCTTGACGTCCTTCTCGGGGTTGAACCGCTTGATTCGGAAGGTGACTTCCACGGTGGCTCCTCGCCGGATGGGCCGGCCGCGACTGACAGACGGCGCGACGGCTAGTACTTCCGCTCCTTGGGCTGGAACTCGGTGATCACCACCGGCTTCTTGCGCATTTCCGGTCCGCCGGAGGTGCGGTAGACCAGCGTGTGGGCCAGCCAGTTCTTGTCGTCGCGATTCGGGAAGTCCTCGCGGTAGTGCGCGCCGCGGCTTTCCTCGCGGGCGAGCGCGCCGTCGACCGTCGCCTCGGCGCAGTCGAGGAGGCAGCCGAACTCGAACGCCTCCATCAGGTCGGTGTTGAAGCACTTGCCGTGGTCGTCGATGGCGACGTTGCGGTAGGCGCGCCGGATGTCGGCGAGTTTGTCCTTCGCCTCGGTCAACCCCTTGGCGTCGCGGACCACGGAGACCTTGTCCATCATCACGGACCGCATCTCGGCCCGGAGCGCCGAGACCCGCTCGCCCTTGGTGCGGGAGAGCAGATCGTCGAGCTCCGCCCGGGCGAAGCCCTCGGGGTCCTTCGGCATCTCGGAGAACGGGGTGTCGTGGACGTAGCGGAGCATGTCCTTGCCCGCCCGGCGGCCGAAGACCACGAGGTCGACCAGCGAGTTGGTGCCGAGCCGGTTCGCGCCGTGGACCGAGACGCAGGCGACCTCGCCGGCGGCGTAGAAGCCGGGGATGATCGCGCCCTTCTCGTCCCGAAGAACCTGGGCGTCGACGTTGGTCGGGAGGCCGCCCATCGCGTAGTGGGCGGTCGGCTGGATCGGCACCAGTTCGGTCTTGGGCTCGACGCCGAGGTAGGTGCGGGCAAAGTCTGTGATGTCGGGCAGTTTCTGGTCGATCACCTCGGGCGGCAGGTGGGTGAGGTCGAGATAGACGTAGTCCTCGCCGTTGATGCCGCGGCCCTCCTTGATTTCCTGGTGGATGAAGCGGGAAACCATGTCGCGCGGGGCGAGGTCCTTCAGCGTCGGCGCGTAGCGGGCGCAGAACGCCTCGCCGGTGTTGTTGCGGATGATGCCGCCCTCGCCGCGGGCCGCCTCCGAGAGGAGGATGCCGAGGCCGTAGAGTCCGGTCGGGTGGAACTGGTAGAACTCCATGTCCATCAGCGGCACGCCGCGCCGGTACGGGATGGCCATCCCGTCGCCGGTGCCGGCGAGGGCGTTGGACGTGATCTTCCATGCCCGCCCGTAGCCGCCGGTGGCGATCAGCACCGCCTTGGCGTGGATGGTGTGGATCTCGCCCGACTCGATCTCCATGACGACGCAGCCGCAGGCAGCCCCGTCCTCGGTGAAGAGCACGTCGAGCAGGAAGTACTCGTCGAGGAAGTGGACGTTGTGCTTGATCCCCTGCTGGTACAGGGTCTGGATGATCATGTGCCCGGTGCGGTCGGCGGCGTAGCACGCCCGGCGGACGGGGGCCTCGCCGAAGTTGCGGGTGTGGCCGCCGAAGCGGCGCTGGTCGATCCGGCCGTCGGGCGTGCGGTTGAAGGGGAGACCCATGTGCTCCAGCTCGAGGACGGCATCGACCGCCTCCCGAGCGAGCACCTCGGCCGCGTCCTGGTCGACGAGGTAGTCGCCGCCCTTGACGGTGTCGAACATGTGCCACTGCCAGTGGTCTTCCTCGGTGTTGCCGAGGGCCGCGCTGATGCCGCCTTGGGCAGCCCCGGTGTGGGAGCGCGGGGGGTAGAGCTTGCTGACGACCGCGACGTGGGCCTTGCCGGCCATCTGGATCGCCGCCATCAGGCCGGCGCCGCCGGAGCCGATGATCACCGCGTCGAAGCGGTAGTTCGCCATCATGCGCCTCCCGGGGGAGCGACCCGGCACCCGCGTGCGTCGCTTCCGGGACCGCCGGAAGTCCACCGGAGAACGGGCACCAACCAACGGCGACCGCGCCGCCGCCACCGGGGCGAACCCTATCGCCGCACCGGGGGGGTGTCAAGCCAATCCGGAAGCCCTCAGGAGGTTGGCCGGCGGAACCGGGTCGGCTCGGTTCGCCGTCGGCGCGGGCCACGGCGGGGGGCCGGAACCGCGGTGCCCCTCGGCTATACTCGGTCGGGCTTCCCTCCCGCGCGTCGGTCGCGCGTCGGCGGATGCGCTCTCTGGCGCGTGGCGGTGATCGGGCAAGGGGACGATGTTGGCGGCACCTTCGACGGCGCGCCTCGCGGCGGTTCGGTCAGCGGCGGCGGCGGCCGTGCCGGGGGTGGTCGACCTCGCGGCAACGCTCGCCAAGATCCCCGCGCCGACCGGGGACGAGGCGGCGCGCTCGGCGTTCGTCGCGGACTGGTTGGCCGAGCGGGGATTGCCGACCCGGACCGATGATCTCCATGACGTGGTGGCCACGGTCGCGGGCGTCGATCCCGACGCGCCGGCGGTGCTCTTCGCCGCCCACCTCGACACCGTGTTCGCGAAGGAAACCCCGCTCCCGATCCGGCGCGAGGGCGGCCGGGTGCACGGTCCGGGCATCGGCGACAACTGCGCCGGGCTCGCTGCCGTGCTCAGCCTGCCGGACGTGCTCCGCGCCGCTGGCGAGCGCTCCGCGGTCGACCTGTTGCTCACCGGCAACGTGGGAGAGGAGGGGCTGGGGAACCTGCGCGGCATTCGGGCCGTGCTCGACGCCGAACCGCGCGTCGGCGCAGTGGTGGCGGTCGAGGGCCACGTGCTCGGGCGGGTGACGCACGTGGCGGTCGGCAGCCGCCGATACCGGATCACGGCGACAGGTCCCGGCGGCCATTCGTGGGGTGACTGGGGGAGGCCGAGCGCGCTGCACGCGTTGGCGAAGCTGGTGGCCGACCTCGACGCGATCCCGCTGCCGCGAGTGCCGAAGACGACGCTGAACGTCGGCGTGATCGAGGGCGGCATCTCGGTCAACTCGATCGCTCCGAGCGCGTCGTGCCTCGTCGACCTGCGGTCGGTCGACGAGCCGTCGCTGGCCCGGCTCGCGGAGCGGGTGCAGCGCGTCGTCGACGGCGCAGGCCGGAACGGCATCGCGTTCGAGCAGGAGGAACTCGGGATTCGGCCGGCCGGAATGGTGCCGCTCGGTCAGCCGATCGTGCGCATCGCGGCCGAGACGCTGGCCTCGCTTGGGATCGAGGCGTCGTTCGACGCGTCGAGCACCGACGCCAACATCTCGATCAGCCGGGGCACCCCTTCCGTCTGCGTCGGACTCACCACCGGCGGCAACGTGCACCGCGAGGACGAATTCATCGATGTCGCGCCGTTGGCCGACGGCCTCGCCCAGTTGGCGATCCTCGCGCTTGAGGTTGCCGATGCCTTGGCGGCTGGTACCCTGACCCCCGACGCTCGCTAGCCTAGATCGGAACCTTCGTCGCAATGTCCGAGGTCTTCGTTGCCGTCGATGTCGAGGCGACCGGCATGGATCCGAGTCGCCACGAGATCATCGAGGTCGCGCTGGTCGCGTTCACCGCCGAGGCGGTCGTTGACGAGTTCCAGACACTGGTGCGGCCTCGCGGTCGCCTCTCGCTCGACATCGCCACGCTGACCGGCATTGGTGCGGCGGAACTCGACGTCGCTCCGGAGTGGTCCGCTGTCGCGGGGCCCGTCAGGCGGTTCATCGCAGGTCGACCCATCGTCGGCCAGTCACCGGACCTCGACTTGGCGATGCTGGCGGCGTCGGGGGTTGAGCACCGCGGGCTGGTCTACGACACGCACGAACTTGCTGCCCTGCTCCTGCCCGACATTCCGGCGTACAACCTCGCATCCATCGCCGCCGCCCTCGGTGTCGAGGTGCCGGAGTCGCACCGCGCGCTGGCCGACGCCGAGACCACGGCCGCGGTGTTCCGGGCATTGCTGGGACGGATCGCCGCCTACGACCGCGTGACCCGGGGCCAGATCGGCGCCTACGCGGCAATGGGCGGCATGGGGGTGGCGAATCTCTTCTCGCGCGACGGTGCCGATCTCGCCGCGGCCGGGCCGCTCTTCGGATCAGGCGGCGGGGGGCAGCCGCTCGAAATGCGGTTCCTGAGCCAGCGCGAACGGGTCGAACCCCTGCGACCGACCGGCGGCACCAGGGCGATCGCCGAATCCGATGTTCGCCAAGCGCTCGCCCCCAGCGGTCCTTTGGCGACGGTGCTGCCGGGATACGAGGAGCGGGCTGAGCAGGCGCAGATGGCGGCGGCCGTGGCCCGCGCGTTCAATCGGGACCAGCACCTGGTCGTCGAGGCGGGGACCGGGACGGGCAAGAGTCTGGCCTATTTGGTCCCGGCCGCGCTCCACGCGGTCGAGCGGGGCGAGCCGACGGTCATCTCGACCAACACGCTGGCGTTGCAAGAACAACTCATCCGCAAGGACGTGCCGGACCTCGTCGCCGCGCTGGGGGACGAGCTCGGGGACGACCTGCGGGTGAGCGTGCTGAAGGGGCGGTCGAACTACCTCTGTCTGCGGCGCTGGTTCTCGTGGGAACGGCAGCCGACGCTCGATCCGGCCGAGGCCCGCCTGAAGGCGAAGGTGCTGGCGTGGCTCGGCGGGACCGAGACTGGGGACCGCGCCGAGTTGCGGCTGGGGTCCGACGAGGAACTCGGCTGGCGACACGTCGGAGAGGACGAGGGCGCGTGCGTTCCGTCCCGCTGCGTCTTCCAGCAGCGGAACCAGTGCTTCCTCTACCGCGCCCGACGGCAGGCCGAGGCCTCCCACCTCGTGATCGTCAACCACGCGCTGCTGCTTTCGGACGTGATGGCCGGCAGCCGCGTCCTGCCGGACTACGACCGGCTGGTGATCGACGAGGCGCACCATCTGGAGGACCAGGCAACCACGCAGTTCGGGTTCGTGGTCGGGGAGCGCGACGTCGACGCCTACTTCGATGCGGTCGCGCGGCGAGACGGCCCGCTGGCCGGCGGCACGCTGGCGACGATGACCGCCTACCTCGATCGGCGGGCCACCAGCGCTGCGGCCAAGCGTCGGGCCGAGTCGGCGAAGGAACGACTGCGGGTTGCCACCGAGCAGGCGGAGTCCGGCCGACTGGCGGCGAACCGCCTCTTCGCCCGGCTGCTGGCTCTGGCCGAGCGATCGACCACCGGCGGGTACGACCGGTCGGTGCGCCTGACCGACTCGGTGCGACGCGGGGACTGGTGGATCGACGTCGAACTGCTCTGGGAGCCGCTCAGGTCGCATCTGCACGAAACCGACGACCATGTGCGCTGGTTCCTGCAAGCCCTCGAAGCCCTCGAGCCGCCTGATGCCGTCGGCGACCCCGATCCGCAGTACGACGACCTCGCGGTCGAGCTCGGCATCGCGGCGCGGGCCGGGGCCGACTTGCAGACGCGCCTGCGCGAAGTGATCGAAGCGCCGGAACCGGGGATGGTCTCGTGGGTCGAGCGATCGCCGCTCGGTGACCGGGCGACGCTCCACGCCGCGCCGCTGGATGTCGGCCCCGTTTTGCGGGACGACTTGTTCGGGCCGTTGCGAACGGCGGTGCTGACGTCGGCGACGATGACCACCGACGGCACCTTCGACTTCATCGAGGAGCGACTCGGGCTGGAACGGCCGGTCGAGCTGACCGTCCGTTCTCCATTCGACTACGCCGCTTCGACGTTGCTCTACCTCGCCGACGACATCGCGGAGCCGAGCGCCCCGGGGTACGCCCAGACCCTGCACGAAACCCTCATCGAGACGTGCGCCGCCTCCGGCGGCCGGGCTCTCGTCCTGTTCACGTCGCACTCCGCGTTGCAGTCGGCGGCGCGGGCGATTCGCGGCCCGCTGGAGGAGCGGGGCGTGGTCACCTTGGCGCAGCGGACCGACGGCAGCGCGCGCCAGCTGGTCGAGCGATTGCGACGGACGGACAACGTGGTGGTGCTGGGGACGGCGACGTTCTGGGAGGGCGTCGACATCGTGGGACCGGCCCTCAGCCTGCTGGTCATCACCCGGCTGCCGTTCGCCGTGCCGAGCGACCCGGTCTTCGCGGCCCGCAGCGAGCTGTTCGACTCGCCCTTCGCGCAGTACGCCGTGCCGCAGGCGATCCTCAAGTTCAAGCAGGGCTTCGGGCGGCTGATCCGGAGTTCGCAGGACCGCGGAGTCTGCGCCGTGCTCGACCGACGGGTGCTCTCGAAGCGCTACGGCGCGTCGTTCGTGGAGTCGCTGCCCGACTGCACAGTCGAGGTCGGCAGCGTGCGCGACCTGCCGTGGGCGGCGGCGGGCTGGCTCGGTCAATAATCCCGGAAGCATCCGGGGTCGCGGTCGAGAGGAGGGCGAGATGCACCAGGTGATGGGCCGGAACTTGGCGCTGGAGATCGTCCGGGTGACCGAGGCGGCGGCGTTGACCTCGGCCCGCTGGATGGGGCGCGGCGACAAGGAGGCCGCCGACCAGGCGGCGGTCGACGCGATGCGACTGGTGCTCGACACGATTGCGATGGACGGCGTGGTGGTGATCGGCGAAGGGGAGAAGGACGAAGCGCCGATGCTCTACGTCGGGGAGCGCGTGGGCTGCGCCGACGAGCCGAAGGTCGACATCGCGGTCGACCCGATCGACGGCACCCGCCTCCTCTCGCAAGGTCAGCCGAACTCGATCTCGACGGTCGCGATCGCGGAGCGCGGGGCACTGTTCGAGTCCCCCTATGTGATGTACATGGAGAAGATCGTCGTCGGCCAGGAGGCGGCCGGCGTGATCGACATCACCGCGCCGGTGGCCGACAACATCAAGGCGGTGGCGGCGGCGAAGAAGCGGAACGTGGACGACCTGAGCGTGGTGGTCCTCGACCGGCCCCGGCACGAGCGACTGATCCGCGAGATCCGCGAGGCGGGGGCGCGGATCAAGATGATCCCCGACGGGGACGTGGCCGGGGCCGTGATGGCCGCGACCCCCGGCACCGGCGTCGACATGCTCTTCGGCATCGGCGGCGCGCCGGAGGCGGTGGTGGCCGCCTGCGCGATCAAGAGCATCGGCGGCGACATGCAGTGCCGACTCTGGCCGCGGAACGACGACGAGCAAGCCCTCGTCCGGGAGCACGACATCGACATCAGTCGAGTTCTCAACTGCAACGACCTCGTGCGCAGCGACGACGTCTTCTTCGCGGCGACCGGGATCACCGACGGCGAACTGCTGCGGGGGGTGCATTACTTCGGCGACGGCGCGACGACGCAGTCGCTGGTGATGCGGTCGAAGAGCGGCACGGTGCGGAAGATCGACGCCGTGCACCGGCTCGACAAGCTGCGCCAGTACCATGCGGTGCCGTTCGACTGAGTGCGGCGCCGGCCGGCGATTCCCTGCGGGTGTCTTCCCAACTCGGTACGGTTGGCGTGCCGCCGAATGACGGTCGTGGTTGACGGGAATTCAGGCCGGTGCTACGATGCCGGCACTTGAAGGGCATCCCAACCACTCCTCGCCCTTCTTTCCTTTGTCACTCTGCAGCGCGGCGAGGGTCTCGACGAGTCGTGCCCCATCACGGGTGTGAACGCTGGGCGACGACGTGCCCCGAGACCGAACCGGTCTGCCCGACGCTGCCAAGGTGGTTGATGTCCAGTCGGATCGCAGCTCCCCCCTGCCTCGCTCCACTCATGGCAACGAGCGACCGGTCGGCAGGGATGCGCCCACGCTCGCGCTCCGGTGACAGACGGAGGGACTCGGTTGTCCGTTGACGAAGCGGTGGAACAGCAAGCGCCCGAGACGCCAGTCGTGAAGCGGCCGGCAACGCGCCGGAGCCCGCGAGCCAAGAAAGCCGACGCGCCCACGGCCACCGCGGGCGATCCGGTCGCGTCGACCGGACCGGAGACGGCCGTGGCCGCGACGGCGCCGGCCGAGCCGGTCGTGGCCGAGGTTGCCACTGCGGAGCCGCCGGCCGCGCTTCCCGAGGTTCCGGAGTCGGTTCTGGCACTCGCGGAGCGAGTGACGGCACCGGCGAGCGCGGTTCCCTCCGCGCCGTCGGCTGAAGCGTCCGGGACGTCGGGCGCGCAGCCTGACCGTGCGGAGTCGGACGCCCGCACGAACGGGCACCCGGCGAACGGTGCGCGGACCGCTGAGGAACTGCGCGACGCCGAGGCGGTGATGGCCCAGCTGGAGAGGCCGGCGGAGTTCGGGCAGCGTTCCAGCCGCAACGACCGTCGGCATCGGCGCGACCGGAGCCGGAACGACGGCGACCGGCCCGGGAACGGTCAGGAGCAGCGCTACGGGCCGCGTCCCGACGGGCGCGGCGGCCCACAGGGTCAGGATCGCCAACCGCGGCCTCAGCACCAGCAACCTTCACCGCGGGAGGTGCACCCGCAGAGGAGCGGGCCGCCGCACCTGACGATTACCGAGCTGCAGGCGAAGTCGCAGGAAGAGCTGTTCGAAATCGCGCGCGGGTTCGAGCTCACGGGCTACAGCCGCCTGCCGCGGCTCGAGCTCGAGATCAGGATCTTGCGGGCGCAGGTTGAGAAGGACGGCCAGCACTTCGGCGACGGCGTCCTCGAGATCATCGAGGACGGGTTCGGCTTCCTGCGCGGACCACGATTCCTGCCGGGACCGGACGACATCTACGTCAGCCAGTCCCAGATTCGCCGGTTCGGGCTGCGGACGGGCGACCGGGTTTCGGGCCAAGTCCGGCCGCCGAAGGACAGCGAGAAGTTCTACAGCCTGATCCGGGTCGAGTGCGTTAACGGGATCGATCCCGAGACGGCTCGCCGCCGACCGTCGTTCGACACGCTGACCCCCATCTTCCCGCTGGAGCTGCTCGACCTCGAGACGCAGCCGAACATCCTCTCGACGCGCTTGCTGAACCTCGTCGCGCCGATCGGCAAGGGCCAGCGCGGACTGATCGTCTCGCCGCCGAAGGCGGGCAAGACGATGCTGCTGAAGTCGATCGCCAACGGCATCACGACGAACTGCCCGGACGTTCACCTGATGGTCTGCCTGATCGGCGAGCGGCCCGAGGAAGTGACCGACATGCGGCGGTCGATCGACGGGGAGGTGATCTCCTCCACGTTCGACGAGCCGGTCGAGGACCACACCAAGGTGGCCGAGATGGCGCTGGAGCGCGCCAAGCGGCTGGTCGAGGGCGGGCGCGACGTCGTGATCCTGCTCGACTCGATCACCCGGCTGGCGCGCGCCTACAACCTCGCGGTGCCGCCGAGCGGGCGGACGCTCTCCGGCGGCATCGACCCGGTCGCGCTGTACCCGCCGAAGCGGTTCTTCGGCGCGGCCCGGAACATCGAGGGGGGCGGCAGCCTGACGATCGTGTCGACCTGCCTGATCGACACCGGCAGCCGAATGGACGACGTCATCTACGAGGAGTTCAAGGGCACCGGCAACATGGAGCTGCACCTCGACCGCAAGCTGGCCGAGCGTCGCATCTACCCCTCGATCGACGTCCAGCGCTCCGGCACACGGCGCGAAGAACTGCTGCTCGACGAGTACTCCCTGAAACAGGTTTGGACGATGCGGAGGATGGTCTCGATGCTGGGTGGCAGCGAGGGCACCGAACTCCTCCTCAGCCGTCTCGCCAAGACGTCGACGAATGCCGAGTTCCTCGACACGTTGAACAAGGACGTCTGATCGCGGAGACGGCCTGTTCGCAGTCCACGCAAGAAGCAAGCGCGGCGCGCCACATCGGCGTGCCGCGCTCGCTTCTTGGTCCCACGGGGGGGTGCGCCGTCAGGAGGGTCGCGGCACGTAGCGACGCGGGGCCTCGGCGTAATCGGGCATCTCGTCGGTCTGAAACACGTAGGTCTTGCCGGCGACGATCGACGCGGCGGCGTGGCGGCCTTCGGCATCGACCGCGATCATGTTCACTTCGCTCCAGTAGCGGTCCTCGAGTCGGTGCAGGTCCTCGGCGGCGCTGGTCAGCGCCGCATCGAGACTGGCACCGCAGCGCATCAGCGTGACGATGGTGTGCGCAGTGCAAAGCCGTTGCGCCATCTCGCCGCGACCCGTGCAGGCCGCCGCCCCGTAGCGGTTGTCGGCGTAGTTGCCCGCGCCGATGATCGGCGAGTCGCCCATCCGCCCGGGGTACTTCCAGGCCCAGCCGGAGGTGCTGACGCCGCAGGCGAGGTTGCCTCCGCCGTCCCGTGCGATGACGTTGACCGTGCCGTGAACATCCGCCTGCTGTTCGGCGAGTTGCGGGTCCTCCGTCATCGAGCGGACGAGGTCGCGGACGCGAACGTGGTAGGGGTCGGCGGTGGCGGTTCCGGCGTCGAAGCGCTCGCGCCAGATGCGCTCCGCCTCGGGCGTCAGCAGATCGGTCGCCGGCAGGCCGGACTCGTCGGCGAACCGGGCCGCGCCCGCCCCGGCGATCAGGACGTGCGGCAAGTCCTCCATCACCCGGCGGGCGAGGTCGATCGCATCCTGATGCCCTTGCAGCGCCCCGACGGAGCCGGCCGCCAAGGTGCGGCCGTCCATCAAGCTGGCGTCGAGTTCGACCTCTCCGAGCAGGTTCGGCAGGCCGCTGAAGCCGACCGAATGGTCGTCCGGGTTGGCTTCCACGTTCCGGATGGTGGCGACCACGGCATCGACCGCGCTGCCGCCGCCGCGCAAGACGCTCATGCCCGCGGCGAAGCCGACCGCGGCGTTCGCGCTGCCAACGAGGAGGAGTCCCATCGAAGTCGTTCTCCTGTGCGAACTAAGGGTGGCGGGCAGCCACGAGAGCGCGGCTCACCTCGTCGGTTTGGAACGACGGCAGTTCGCGCTCACCGTCGTGGTCGACGAGGACGAACCCTTCCGGGATGACTTCGCCGATGCGAGCGACGGGGACGCCGATTTCGGCGCAGGCATCCATCACGCGCCGCTTGTCGGACGGCGCGCAGGCGATCAGCAGGCTGCCGGAGGCGAGCATCCCGAGGGGGTCAAGGCCGAGCGCTTCCGCGATGGCCCGCGTCTCCGGCAGGACCGGGACCGCGCCGCGGACGAGCCGCACGCCGTGACCCGACGCCGCGGCGATCTCGCGCACCGCCATCGCCAGCCCGCCCTCGGTCGGATCGTGCAGGGCATGCACGGCTCCGGTGGCGAGCACCGCCTGCGCCTCGGGCTGGATCGAGATGCCTGGGGAGGCGAGGAACCCGGCCGCTCGGTCGACAACGTCGCTGCCGACCTCGGGGCGAAGTCGGTGGCCGAGCTCTCGGGCGAGGAGGGCCGACCCCTCGACCGAGATGCCCTTGGTCAGGAGCACGGCGTCGCCGAGACGGGCACCTCCGGGCGCAAGGAAGGTGGCGGGGTCGGCCTCGCCCAGGAGCATGCCGACGAGCACCGTGCGGTCGAGGCCGGCCATCACCTCGCTGTGGCCGCCGACGAGGGCGATGCCGCGTGCCCGGCAGGCTGCGGCGAGGTCCGCGAACTGCGCCTTGACCTCGGCCGCGCCGACGCCGTCGCGGAAGAGCGAAGTGGCGAGGAGCCAGCGCGGCGTCGCGCCGAGACAGGCGAGGTCGTTGGCGTTGACGTCGACCAAGTAGTCGGCTGCGCCGTGGCTGACGAAGGTGATCGGGTCGGACTTGGCGACGAGCAAGCGGTCGCCGAGTCGAATGACGGCGGCGTCCCGGCCGATGCCGGGCCCGACCACCACCGAAGGGTCGCTCGGGACGAGCGCGCCGAGGAGACTTCCCAGCAGGTCGATCGGGAGCTTGCCGGTGGCGAGACGGTCGGCGGCAGGCTCGGCGGGGCTAGGCGAGGTCAAGATCGTTCTCCTCGGTGACGCGGTACTCGGGGGTCGACTCCTCAATGCGGCGGACACGAAGCTCCGCCTCGGTCAGGAAGGTCTCGCAGCGCGCGGCGAGGCGCATGCCGGCCTCGTAGCAGGCGAGCGAGTCGGCGAGCGACAGGCGTCCGGCTTCCAGGCTGGCGACCGCGAGGTCGAGCGCGGCTAGGGTCTCCTCGAACGAGCCGTTGTCGGCGACGCGGTTCCAGTCTTCCAACGGCAGGGAGGCCCGGTCACGGGCGGCCTCGGCTCCGTTCATGTCGCCACGCTCACACGGGTGATCGACTCGACGCATCCGAAGATCGCCCCGTCGTGGAGGTCCGCGATGAACTCGCGACGAGGAGACGTGTCGTCGACGCCGGCAATCGGCAGGCCTGATTCGGCGTCGGAGAGCACGGCGTAGCCGCGTCGCAGTACGCCCGCCGGCTCGAGGGCGGCGAGCAGGCTGATTCGGGCGGACAGCTGATGCGCCGCAGTCATCACGACGGTGTCGGTCAGGCGGGAGGCGAGTTGGCGACGCGCCGCGACGTGGTCCGCGAGTCGTGTCAGCGATTGCTGCGGGCTCGATCGTTCGAGTCGTCGCAGCACCACGCGGAACTCTGCGAGCTGGGCGCGGACGCCGGCGACCAAGAGGCGGTCAAGTTGGCGACGTTGCTCGGTGACCGCTGCCGCGAGTTCGATCCGGCTCGGCACCGCGAGTTCGGCGGCGGCCGACGGTGTCGGGGCGCGGAGATCGGCCGCGTGGTCGGCAAGGGTCAGGTCCGTCTCGTGGCCGATGCCCGTGACCACCGGGACGGAGGCGGCGAAGATGGCCCGGACGACACGCTCGTCGTTGAAGGCGGCGAGGTCCTCCGGCGCGCCGCCGCCCCGGGCGACGATGATCAGGTCGCAGCATCCCTCGTCGTCGAGGGCGTTGATGGCGGCGACGATCGAGGCCGGTGCGCGGTCGCCTTGCACGGTGCAAGGCGAGAGCACGAGCTCGGTCAGCGGAAACCGGCGGCCGACGACGTGCTGGATGTCGTGCCAGACCGCGCCGTCGGGAGAGGTGACGACGCCGATCACCTTCGGCATGGGTGGCAAAGGGCGCTTGCGGGAGACGTCGAACAACCCCTCGTTCTCGAGCTGCCGGGCGAGGCGGGCCAGCTCGAGCGCGGCGAGGCCGAGCCCGGCCGGCTGCACGAGGTCGACGATGATCTCGGTCGAGCCGCGCTGCGGGTAGAACGAGAGGCCGCCGTGGACGGCGACCTGCTGCCCGTTCTCCGGAAGGTGGACCTGGCGTGCGGCGTTGCCCCGGAAGAGGGCGCAGCGAAGCTGGCCGTCCCCGTCGCGCAGGGTGAAGTAGAGGTGGCCGCTCGCCGCGCGGCTGAGGCCGCTGACCTCGCCCTCGACCCACAGGTCGGACAGGAGCGGGTCGTTCTCGAGGATTTCGCGCAGGTAGGCGGCGAGGACGCCGACCGGCATGGCCGACCCGACCGAGCTTGCCACGGCGGTTAGCTGCCGGCCCGCAGCCGGATCAGCGGGAACCCGAACTCCACGGCTTGGGCGTTGACGGCCACGATCTCTTCCACCACGCCGCCGCGGTCGGCGGTGATTTCGTTCATGATCTTCATCGCCTCGATGATGCCGATCACCGATCCCGCCGCGATCGAGTCACCGACCCGCACGAACGGGGCTGCGCCGGGGTTCGGCGACGCGTAGAACGTGCCGACCATCGGCGCGGTGATGACGTGGCCGGCCGGAGTCGGCGCTGCGTCGTCGACCGGCGCGACCGCAGGGTCGCCGTGGGTGGCCATCGCCACACCGGTGCCGCGGAGTCGCACGGTGACGCCGGCGCACGCGACGTCCAGCTCGGTGACCCCGCCGCCGCGCATCATGCCGACCAGCGCCCGAACCAGGTGCTCAACCTGCTCGGTGCTTGGCGCTGTCGGGCCGAACTCGTCGCTCGGCGTGTCGGAATCGTTCGCGCTGCCGCCCACTCAGTTGACTCGCTCGACGTAGGCACCGGTGCGGGTGTCGACCTTCAGCACGTCCCCGATGTTGACGAAGAGCGGCACGCTGACGACGAGGCCGGTCTCGAGGGTGGCCGGCTTGGTCGCGCCGCTGGCGGTGTCGCCCTTGAGGCCGGGGTCGGTCTCGGCGACGGTGAGGTTGACCGCGGTCGGCAGTTCGATGTCGATCGGCTCGTCGTTCCAGACGAGGAGGTCGACGATGTCGTTCTCCTTGATGTACTTGCCCGCGTCGCCGATCGCGTCGTCGTTCAGGACGAGCTGGTCGAACGACTCGGTGTCCATGAAGTGGCGGTCGGCCCCGTCGGGGTAGAGGTACTGGACGTGTCGTCGCTCGAGCCGGACCGGGGTGAACCGCGCGCCCGCCTGAACGGAGGTCTGGGTGATCGACCCGGTGCGCAGATCGCGCAGGGTGAGGCGGACCTGGGCGGAGCCGCGACCCTGCTTGTTGTGGGCGAAGTCGACCACCTTGACCAGTCGACCGTCCCAGTCGAGGGTCAGACCCTTTCGCAGATCTCCCGTGTCGATCATCGTTCGCTGTGCTCCTCTCAGCGGTGGGTCGGCACCACCATGTCGGCGAGCCGTTTCGGCGATCGCGTCAGGTTGCGGAAGCCGCCTTCCGTCACCACGCCGACATCCTCGATGCGCACGCCGCCCCACCCGTCGACGTAGATGCCCGGTTCGACCGTGACCACCTGTCCGGGCCGCAGCGTGTCACCGGAAGTGCGGCCGAGGGACGGCGACTCGTGGACCTTCAGCCCCAGACCGTGCCCGAGACCGTGGACGAACTGGTCCCCGTAGCCGGCCCCGTCGATCACGTCGCGGGCGAGCTTGTCGCCGTCCGGCCCGGACATCCCGGCCTTCAACGAGCGCAGCGCCGCTTCCTGCGCGTCCAGCACGATAGTGTAAATGGTGCGGAACTGCTCGGTCGGCTCGCCGATGACGAAGGTCCGGGTCAGGTCGCCGCAGTAGCCGTCGACTTTCGCCCCGAGATCGACGATGACCGGCTCGCCCGCCGCCAGTCGGCGCTCGGTCGGGTCGTGGTGGGGCCGGGCGGCGTGGGGGCCGGACGCGACGATGGTGTCGAACGCAAGGCCATCGGAGCCGAGATCACGCATCAGGTCGGCGATCAGGTTCGCGAGCGCCACTTCCGTCATGCCGACCTCAACCTGGCTGAGGGCAGCGGCAAGGACTTGGTCGGTGATGTCCAGCGCGCGTTCAAGCGTCCGAAGCTCTTCGCGGTCCTTGACGGCCCGCAGATCCTCCACGTGGTCGCCGACCGCAACCAGTTCAACGGCGTCGCCCGCTGCGGCGCGAATGTCGCCCCAGTCGCCGACGGTCAGGGCGCGCTCCTCGAACCCGACCCGGCGCAGTCCGGCGTCGCGCAGCCGCTCGCCGACGAACGCCGGCCACGGATGGCTCCACGCCTCCACGCGGACGTCGTCCCGGGTCGTCGCCTCGGCCAGCGGCAGGTTCGTGCGGCTGACGAGGAGCGTCGCCGCCTCCGGGCTGACCAGCAGGATGCCGGCGGACTCGTCCGGCCCGTGGTCGTCGTGCGGCAGCCCGCTGAGGTAGCGTCGGCTCGCCGGATGGCTGACCAGCAGGGCGTCGAGCTTCTGGTCGCCGAGCAGGGTGCGGGCGCGGTCGAGTTTGCTCATGGGGTGGTGCTCCGGTTGCGCTGGGCCGCGATCCGGTCGATCGCGTAGCGGAGGGCCAGTCGATAGCTTTCCGCGCCGAACCCCGCGATCTGGCCGACGGCGACCGGCGCGACGACGCTTCGGTGCCGAAACTCCTCACGGGCGTGGATGTTGGAGAGGTGCACCTCGACGGTCGGGCAGCCGACGCCGGAGATCGCGTCGCGCAGGGCGATGCTGTAGTGGGAGAGGCCGGCGGGGTTGATGATCAGCACGTCGGCGACCGCGCCTCGCTGCTGCACGAGATCGACCAACTCGCCCTCGTGGTTGCTCTGGTGGCATTCGACGGCGATCGGGAACGGGGCGTCGGCGGCGAGGTCGTGGAGGGCTTGGTTGATCTCGGCGAGCGTGACGTTGCCGTAGATGCCCGGCTCGCGTGTGCCGAGCAGATTCAGGTTTGGGCCGTGCAGCACGAGCACGAGCGGCATCGGCGGTTCGCGGTCGGCGGTCATGCGGTTGGCGTCCCTCGTTTTCGGGCTCAGCCGAGCACCGGGTCGACTTCCATGATGCGGCGCAGCTCGACGATCTGGTCGCGGAGCAGCGCCGCCTTCTCGAACTCGAGGTCGCGGGCGGCGGCCTTCATCTGCGACTCGAGGTCCTTCACCATCCGGGCGAGCTCATCGCGGGGCAGTTCGGCGATGACGCCGGGCTGGTGGCCGCGGCCGGCGTCGTAGGCCGTGCCCTCTTCGGCGACGGCGCGCACGCGTTCGGTCAGGTCGCGAATCTCCTTGACGATGCCGCGCGGCTCGATGCCGTGCGCTTCGTTGTAGGCCATCTGCATCGCCCGGCGGCGGTACGTCTCGTCGATGGCCGCGCGCATCGAGCGGGTCATCGTGTCGGCGTACATGATCACCTGCCCGTCGACGTGCCGGGCGGCGCGGCCGATCGTCTGGATCAGCGACCCTTCCGACCGGAGGTAGCCCTCCTTGTCGGCGTCGAGGATGGCGACCAGCGAGACTTCCGGCAGGTCGAGCCCCTCTCGCAGCAGGTTGATGCCGACGACCACGTCGTAGACGCCGAGCCGGAGGTCGCGCAGGATCTCGATCCGCTCGAAGGTGTCGATCTCGCTGTGGAGGTAGTGGGTGCGGACCCCCATCTCCTTCAGGTAGTCGGCGAGGTCCTCGGCCATCCGCTTGGTCAGCGTGGTGACCAGCACGCGCTGGCTGAGCGCGACTCGGCTGTTGATCTCGCCCAGCAGGTCGTCGATCTGGCCGGTCGTCGGGCGCACCGAGATGGCCGGGTCGATGAGACCGGTCGGCCGGATCACCTGCTCGACGATCTGGTCGCTGTGCTCCTTCTCGTACGGGCCGGGGGTGGCCGAGACGAAGACGACCTGTTTCAGCATCCGCTCGAACTCGCTGAAGGTGAGCGGCCGGTTGTCGCGGGCGGAGGGCAGGCGGAAGCCGTGCTCGACCAGCACGTCCTTGCGCGAGCGGTCGCCGGCGTACATGCCGCGCACCTGGGGCAGCGAGATGTGCGACTCGTCGACGAACATCAGGAAATCGTCGGGGAAGTAGTCCATCAGGGTTGACGGCTGCTCGCCCGGCTTGCGCCGCGAGAGGTGCATCGAGTAGTTCTCGACGCCGGCGCAGTAGCCGGTCTCCTGCAGCATCTCGAGGTCGTACATGGTCCGCTGCCGGAGACGGGCCGCCTCCAGCAGCTTGCCTTGGGCGTCGAGCTCGGCGAGGCGCTCATCCAGCTCTTGCTGGATGTCCTTGATCGCCGCCGCGAGCTTCTCGTCGGTGGTGACGAAGTGCTTGGCCGGGTAGATGTCGGTTTCCATGCGCTCGACGAGGATCTCGCCGGTCAGCGGGTCGACCTCGACGATCCGCTCGATCTCGTCGCCGAAGAACTCGACCCGGACCGCGATCTCCTCGTAGGCCGGGTAGATCTCCAGCGTGTCGCCGCGGACGCGGAACGAGCCGCGGACCAAGGTCAGGTCGTTCCGGTCGTACTGGATGTCGATCAGGTGGCGGACCACCTTGTCGCGGCGGGTGGCCGCGCCGCGACGGAGGGAGACGACGGTCTGCGCGTACTCCTCGGGCGAGCCGAGGCCGTAAATGCAAGAGACCGAGGCAACGATGATCACGTCGCGGCGAGTGAGGAGGGCGCGGGTCGCGGCGTGCCGGAGCTTGTCGATCTCCTCGTTGATGTCGGCGTCCTTCTCGATAAAGGTGTCGGTGCGGGGAACGTAGGCTTCTGGCTGGTAGTAGTCGTAGTAGGAGACGAAGTACTCGACCGCGTTCTGGGGGAAGAACTCCTTGAACTCGGCGTAGAGCTGCGCGGCGAGCGTCTTGTTGTGGGCGAGGACGATGGTCGGGCGCTGCACGCGCTCGATCACGTTCGCCATCGAGAACGTCTTGCCCGAGCCGGTGACCCCGAGCAGCGTCTGGAACTTCAGGGCGTTGTCGAGGCCTTCGACCAGTTTCTCGATCGCCTGGGGCTGGTCGCCGGTCGGTCGCAGGTCGGAGACGATCTTGAATTCCGGCATGGGTGGCTCCGAGCAACAAATCGCCCGCACGGGGGCGGGCTGCGGAGACCAAGTATACCGCGACCACTGGTTGGGGCGCGTGGATGCAGAGGCTACCGGATGCGGTAGAACTCGGCGTCGGCCCCGCCGAGGCCGATGATCTCGTCGATGTGGCGGACGGCCCAGCGCTGGCCCGCCCAGAGGAGGCGGGAGGTGGCCTCCTCCCGTTCGCACCACGCGTGGTCGACGAAGTCCGCGCCGAGATCGACGCGGCCGGGGGCGACCGCGAAGGCAAAGACCGGCGCCAGCACGATGGCGTCGCGGGTGTGGTCGAACACTTGGTTGATGAAGTCCGCGGAGTAGACCTCGGAGACGGACAGGCCGGTCGCAGCGACGACGGCCCGCTCCGCGGCGTCGAGGGAAGTCTCGCCCGGCTCGATCTGCTCGTGGATCGCCTGCCAAGTGCCTCCGAGCGGCGCGTCCGGCCGTCGCAGCAGGAGCAGGAACTGGACCCGCGCGTGCAGGCGGCGGAAGACGTACGCGTCGACGAGGTCCGACACAACTTTCGGCATCCGGGCTGCCCTCACCACCAAGCGTGCCGGCACCGGCGCTGGCGTGTCGGGGCACACCGCCGGTTCGGCTCACGAGTCGGCGGACCTTACCACAGCACCAAGCCGAATCGGGGAGAGTCGAGGTCCTGTCGTGGCACCGAGGACACGATGCGCTACCGCAAGCGGTCTCCAGGCGGACCGTCCAAGTCGCGCCCGCGCCATTTCCGGAGGCCGTTGCTGCCTGAGGAGGTCGACGGTCGCCAGACCATGGCGAGGCAGACGAGACTGGCGATGCCGAGAACGAACCCGACGAGATGACTCGACGACGCGACCAGCGCCGCCGCCACGGCAACGAGGAGCGACGCGACCAGCCAGAGGCCGGGGCCGAGCCGACGCGCCACCGAAGGCAGTTCCGGTGGTCTCGACACGGCGCGACGGCCTCGCCGGCCGGCGTCGCGAAGGCGCTCGGTCGGGGTCGGGTCGCGATCGACCTGGTTCAGGATCTGGAGCACCTCGTCCTCGAGACGGGTGCGCGGCGGCGGAGGATCGGGGGACGAGGTTGGGGCAGGCATTGGCGAACACCGTCACGGGCGTTGCGGCGCGGGCCGGGTCGCCCCGCGGTTGGATGGTACTGTAGCCTTCTCGGCACGCGCCAAAGATCGCGCAATGCCCGTCGGTGCGAGGCGGGCGGGGCCGTGCACGGTCACGGGGGGTGGCGGGCGTGGACGAGATGCGGTTCACCATCATCGACGACGCCGGCGCGGTGACGTTCACCGCGCCGCCGCACGTGCGGAAAATGCTGGCCGCGGCGGCGAGCCGCGGACCGGTCACCGCCGACGAACTGCTGCGTCTCGCAGAGGAGTACGACCCGCAGTTCTTTGGCCAGCTGCTGGCGTCGTCCTCGCGGTCCGAGAACGGCGCGGGTCCGGCCAAGTCCGGGCTGCTCGCGGTCGACGGCGACGAGAGTCGCCGGCAAAGCATGGCGCCAGCCCCGCTCGGGCTGTTGGTGTTCAACCTGCCGGCCCGCCGCATCGTGCAGGTGCAGAACAGCTACGGGGACTTGCAGCGCAAGGATCGTGGTCGGCTGCGACGCGACGGGCGGCCTGTGCGGGCCTACTACCGGTACGCCTTGCCCGACGACTGGTCGATCGTCCCGTAGCCGAGGGTCAGCCGGCGGTCGGCGTGGTGTCGTCCGGGTTCTTGCCGTTGCCAGGGCGGCGCTTGCGGCCGAGGTTGCCGATGAACATCCGGGTGATGTGCTCGGAGAAGTTCTCGGGCCCGAGCTCGGCGGCCGTGTCCTGGAGCAACTCTCCGTCGCGCGTCGTCTGGGTCGACCACACGGCCCGGGCGTCGCGGGCGTTCTCGAAGTAGCGGCTGAGGGCAGGGCCCGCGGCTTCGTCGTCGCGCTGCAAGTCGGCCCGGAAGCGCTGGAGATCCGCCATGTAGGCATCGAGCCAGCGGGTGACGGCGTCGCGGTTCGTCAGCAGAATGTCGCGGTACATCGCGGGGCTGCCGGAGGCGAGGCGGCTGACGTCGCGGAAGCCGCCCGCGGTCAGCGTGCGCATGTCGCGCCACGAGGGGTCGCCGCTGACGGTGTTCATCAGGGCCGAGGAGACCACGAACGGCAGATGGCTGACGCCGGCGACGTAGGCGTCGTGCTCGGTGGGGTCGACGAAATAGGGCTCGGCGCGGAGGGCGGCGATCATGCCGAGCACGTTGCGGATCGCTTCCTCCGAGGCGCGGACCGACGGGCAGACGCACCACGTCGCCCCTTGGAAGAGGTCGGCGTCCGCGCCTTCGATGCTCTCGGTCTTGCCGGCCATCGGGTGCGAGCCGACGAACGAGACGGTGCGCGGCAGGATGGCGTCGGCCCAGCGGAGCACTTGGGCCTTGGTCGAGCCGGTGTCGACGACGGTCGTGCCAGAGCGAAGTCGCGGGGCGATCGCCTCGAACGTCTCGCGCATCGCCAGCACGGGCGTGGTGACGATGACGAGGTCCGACTCGGGGATCACCTTCGCCAAGTCCCACGCGGTGCGGTCGACCGCGCCCAGTTTCTGGGCCTGGTTCTGGTGGTCGAGATCGGTGTCGAAGCCGGTGACCTCGAGGGCGGGCTTGCCGTCGACGCGGTTGGCGTCCGCCCACTTGCGGAGGCCGAGCCCGATGGAGCCGCCGATGAGGCCGAGCCCGATGATGGTGACGCGCTGCATCCGAACTGCTCCCTGCGGCGCGGGCCGCTCGCCTCTACGGTTGGTACGCCTCGGTGTCGATCTGGCGAACCCAGCCCTCGGTGCCGTCGGAGGACCGGAACTTCATCCAGCGCGGGGCGTCGCTGGGGTCGGTCGCCGGGGCGTCCTCGTTCAGGTACTGGAGGGGGGACGCCGGCGGCAGCGTGATCAGGATCGGGTCATTGCGCGAGGGCCCGGCCCGGAAGTTGACACTCTGGTCGGCGCTGATCTGGTAGTCGGGCGTGAACGGCGCGGGGGTTCCCTCGGTCGCCGCGATCGCCGGGGCCTCGGTCGGGGCGGTGTCGGCCGACGACACGGTCGGGGCGGGTGGCGCGGTCGGTGCCGGCGGCGGGTTGTCGGTTGTCTGGGCGGCGGCCTGGCCGCCGTCGGAGACTTGGCTCGTCTCAGTGGTCGGGGCCGAGATCGGGACGAAATCGGTCATCAGGGGGACAAGGCCGGCGTAGATCAACGTCGCCGCGCCGATGCAGATGGCGATGGTGAGGGCCATCGCCAAGGCGATGGCCAAGCCGGAGCGGCGAGCGCGCTGGCGGAGACGATTGTCGAGACCCGGATCCACCATCAGTCGGCGCGGTCCACGTGCGTGCGCTCGCCCTCCCACCACCGCGGTCGGACGAACCCGGCGCATCCCTCGGCTGCGGCTGCGAACTCCCCGGCGGGAAGTGTAGCGTCTGCGCTGGCTGGGGACGATGCGACGGCGGGACGGTTCACCGCATGGTGGACGGCAGGATGCCCAGCTCGGCCCGGTACTTGGCGACCGTGCGGCGGGCGATGCGAATGCCCTGGTCGAGCAGCAGGTCGCAGATGCGGCGGTCGGTGAGGTGCTCGCCGTTGCGCGTCTCGCGTTCGATCAGTTCCTTGATCACGTCCTTCGTGCTGAGCGACGGGGTGAAGAAATCGCTGAACGGCACGACGCGTCGGGAGGGGAGCATGACGTACTTGTTCGCGGTCGCCCGGCTGACGGTCGACTCGTGGACGCCGACGTGCTGGGCGACGACGGCCCGGGTGAGCGGGCGAAGCTCGCGCACGCCGCCGCGCAGGAAACTCTCCTGCAGGTCGCAGACGCAGCGACTGATCTTCAACAGCGTCTCGCGGCGTTGCTGGATGTTGGCGATGAAGAGTCTGGCCCGGCTCGTCGACTGGCGGACATGGGCCCGGTCCTCGTCGGAGACGAGCGCGGGCGCGGGCGCGACGGCCGTGGACGTGGCGACGTGGTGGCCGTTCGGCGAGGGTGGTTCGGCTCCCCTGCGCTTGCCTAGCTCGGAGGCGAGCGAGCCGTAGAGCCCGTTCAGCTTGAGGTGGAAGTCGCGACTGTCGACGACCTCGACGACGAGCTCGTCGTCACGGAGGGCGATGATGACGTCGGGGGCAACGTACGGGGATGCGGTCGGCGTGCGCCATGACCGGTTGGAGGCCGACTGCAGCGGGTGGGGGCTGAGGTGCTCGCGGATGAAGTCGCGGGCGGCGTCGATCTCCTCCGGCTGCAGGCCGAGTTCCTTGCTGATCAGCCCGAACCGATGCGCCCCGAACTCCGCCAGGAAGCGCTCGACGATCTGCTCGACCTGCCACGGGACCTCGTGGCCGAGACGCTTGAGGTAGGCGATCTGGAGCAGGAGGCACTCCTGCAACGTCCGCGCCCCGACGCCGACCGGGGCAACCTCCTGGATGGCAGTGACAACGCTGTCGATCTCGGTTCGGCTGCGGCGGGTGATGCGGGCGAGCTCGTCGAGGTCGCAGCCGATCAGACCGCGCTCGTCCAGCGAGTCGACGAGGTACTCGGCGATCGGGTGGTCGGCGGGGTCGAGCACCGAGCGGGCGTCGAGGAGGATCTGCTCGCGGACATCCTCGCCTTGGGCGACCAGCGTCAGCGGGTCGAAGTCATCGGAGTCTTCCGCGGTCGAGTGGGCCGTGACCATCACCTCGGGGAAGTCCTCGAAGTTCTCGGACGGCTGGTCGCGGCGGTGGCTGACCAGGCAGACCGGGCAGAACGCCCCGTCGAGCATCGTGCCGCATTGCGGGCAGACGGGCCGGTCGTCGAGTTCGAGGGCGGGGTTGGCATCCATCTCGGCCGCGATCACGGCCTGCAGTTCGAGCCGGGACAGACTCAGGATGTAGTTGGCTTCGATCAGGCTGGGCGAGACCCACGTCCGCATGTCCTGACTGAGTTCGAACCCCGATTCCATGAACGGTTCCCCTCTGACCCACGAACTGGCGCGGCGGCCGTGGCGCGCGTGGTCGTGCCGCCGGCTCCCGGCGTTGCGGTGGCAACGCTGGCAAGATTCTTGCGATACTCCGAGCTCACCATGCAAGAACCATGCCACGTTCCACGTCCGCGCGCCTCCGGCGGCACGGTGGCCCGTTCGTCCTGCGTGTACATTCAAGACCGGGATTGCTATGCTGTTTCATGGAATCGGTCTCGTTTGCGACGGCGCAACGGTCGAACGGCGCACGTTCCGGGCGGACAGTTCGTCGAAGAGGCTCCGGTCGTGCGACGAGTCGGCGAAGGCGGACGATGGGATCACTGACGATCGCCAACCTGCTCGGGGTCGACATCCGGCTGCACCCGTCGTTCGCGCTGGTGCTGGCGTGGGTGCTCGTCGACTGGCGCGACTTCGGGTGGACCACCAGCCCGGCGCAGATGGCGGTCGCGGCGGCGACGATCGTGCTGGTGTACGGGTGCGTGCTGCTGCACGAGATGGGGCACGCGCTGGTCGCCCGTGAGCACGGGATTCGGGTTCAGGACGTGACGCTGTCGGCCATCGGCGGCGTGGCAAGGATGGAGAGCCTGCCGCTGCGGCCCCGGATCGAGGTGGCGATCGCCCTTGCCGGGCCGGGGATGAACGTGGCGGTCGCGGCGGCGATGCTGCCGCTGGTTCTGATCGCGGGCGTTGCGCTGGGGTTCAACGGGCTGGACGACTATGTGCTGCGGGCGTTCGACCCGTCGCTCAGCGGGTTGCTCATCGGGCTCTTCTTCTCCAATCTCGTGCTGATGCTCTTCAACCTGCTGCCGGCGTTCCCGATGGACGGCGGCCACGTGCTTCGCGCCGGCCTCATCCCCGTCGTCGGGCGGGAGCGGGCAACGAAGGTCTCGGTCCGGGTGGCGCAAGTCTTGGCGGCGGCGATCGCGCTGGTGGCGATTGTTGAGTTCCGCAACCCGTGGCTAGTGTTGCTGGCGCTCCTGCTGGCCGGTCTGGCGCAGGCCGAGGGCCGGGCAGCACGGATCGAGTCGGCGATGCGCCGAATGCGGGTCGGCCAGTTCGCGCTCTGGGACATGGGCGGCGTCCCGCCCGACCAGCCGATCGCCTACGCCTTGCGGGACGGCCCACGGGACGTGGCGGTGACGCGCAACGGGGCGGTCGTCGGCATCCTCTGGCGCAACACCCTGCTGAACGAACTCTCAAGGAATGGCCACCACCGGACAGTGGGGGAGATCGCTTCCGAGCCTTCGGTGCTGGCCAACGTCGACGAGTCGGTCTTCGACGTCCACCAGCGGATGGTGGCCAACAAGGCGTGGGCGGTGCCGGTGGTTGAGGACGGGGTCTACCGCGGCATCTTCACGGCGGACCGGTTCTTGCATGTTTACCGGCAACTCGCGCCGAACCCGCTCGAGATCGCGTTGAGCAGCGGGCCGCTCGAGGCATTGCGGGGCGTGGTGCGGTCGCTGGCGAGCTGAGACGTTGGACGTCTGCTGCAGCGGTGCCGCGGTTGACCCCGCCATCGGCAGGGACTAGGATGACCACAAATCCGCCGACGCTCGCAGGCCGTGAGTCATGAAGGTTTCCACTCGAGGCGAGTACGGCGTCCGCGCCATGGTTGCGCTGGCGAAGAACTACGGCAATGGCCCGATGTCGATTGCCGCGATCTCGCGTGCTTCCTCGATCCCGACCGCCTACCTTGAGCAACTGATCGGCCCGTTGCGCCGCGCCGAGCTCGTGGAGAGCAAGCGCGGGGCACAGGGCGGGTACTTGCTCGCGCGCGCGCCGGAGCTGATCCGGGTCGGGGATGTCTACCGGGTCATGGAAGGCCCGGTGGCGCCGATGGACTGCGTTTCCGAGGACGAATCCCAGCAGACCTGCCCGCTGATCGACGGGTGCGAGACGCGCCCGGTCTGGCTGCGCATGCGTGACGCGATCACCGACGCACTGGACTCCATCACGCTGCAGGACCTGATCGACGGCAGCCCTCGCCACGCGATGATGCTGGGCCACGTGCTGCCGGGGGCATCGGCCTAGGCGCGCGGCGTGAGGCGACGCGTTGGCGCTCGCCCCGCCGGGCCGCCCGGCGAATCTGATCGGAGACCTCCAAGTGAGCCCTCTCGCCTCGGGCGACGACACCATCTACCTCGACCACGCCGCGACCACCCCGGTTGACCCCGAGGTGCTGGCGGCGATGCTGCCGTACTTCAGCGTGCGGTTCGGCAATCCGTCGAGCATCTACCAGCTCGGACAGGAAGCGCACGCCGTGCTCGACGCGGCGCGGGCCTCCGTGGCGCGCGTGCTCGCCTGCCAGCCCGGAGAAGTGCTCTTCACCGGCGGCGCGACGGAGTCGAACAACCTGGCGCTGCGGGGAGTCGCCTGGCAGGCGCGGCTCTCCGCCGCACCGGGGTCTCGGCCGCCGCACCTCGTGACCACCCAAATCGAGCATCACGCCGTGCTGACCACGGCCGAGGCGCTTGCGCAACTCGGGTTCGACGTCACCTTCGTCCCCCCAGACGCCACCGGCATCGTCGATCCGGCGGCGATCGCGGCGGCGTTGCGCCCAGAGACGTGCCTGGTCTCCGTGATGTACGCGAACAACGAGACCGGCGCAATTCAGCCGGTGGCCGAGATCGGGCGTATCGCCCGCGCCGCCGGCGTGCCGTTCCATGTCGATGCCGTGCAGGCCGCCGGGCTGCTGCCGCTGGCCGTGGACGAGGTCGGGGCCGACTTGTTGTCGCTCTCGGCCCACAAGTTCTACGGACCGAAGGGGGTTGGCATCCTCTACCTGCGGCGCGACACCCCGATCTCGTGGCAGCAGACCGGCGGCGGGCAGGAGCAAGGCCGGCGCGGCGGCACGGAGAACGTGCCGGGGATCGTCGGTCTGGCGGCCTCGCTCGAGAAGTGCGAGCGGCTGCGGACCGAGTACGCCAGCCGCTGCGCAGAACTGCGCGACCGGTTGTGGGACGGTATCCGGTCGGCGGTGCCGGACGTGGCCCTGAACGGTCCGCCGTTCGGTTCGGGGCGGCTGCCAAACAACCTGAACCTCGAGATTCCGGGGGTTCAGGGCGAGACGCTGCTGCTTGGTCTCGACATGGAGGGCGTCGCCGCGTCGGCGGGCTCGGCCTGCACGACGGGCAACAGCGAGCCGAGTCACGTCCTGAAAAGCATGGGACTGAGCGACGCCCGGTGCCGCACCAGCCTCCGCCTGACGGTTGGTCGCAGCAACACCGCCGACGAGATGGACGAGGCGGCCGACATCCTGGGCGAGGCCGTGGCCCGGACGCGCGCGCTGGCCGGGGTGTCCTAGGCGCTCGCGCTTGACGCGGCTTCCGTGGAGTCGTCTCGGGCAACCGGTGAGGTCTCTGCGCCGTTGGCCCCGGCGACCAACTGATCCAGCAAGGCCGCTGCGTCCTGGTCGCTCACTTGCCCGAGCGGTGGCAGGTCGTCCAGCGAGCCGAGCCCGAAATGCCGAAGGAACTCGGGGCTCGTGCCGTACTGGATCGGGTTGCCGAGCGCGGGAAGCCGTCCGACGACCTCGACCAACCCGCGACCGATCAGCGTGGTGATGACCCCGGAGCAGTCGACGCCGCGCACCGCTTCGATCTCGGCCCGGGTCACCGGCTGCCGGTAGGCGATGACCGAGAGCGTCTCCAGCGAAGCGCCGGTGAGTCGAGTTTCGCGCTCGAGGCCGAGGAACCGTCGCACGTGGTCGGCGAAGCGGGGCGCGGTGGCCAGTTGCAGCCGCTCGCCGTGCCGCACGAGGCTCCAGCCTCGAGCGTCGGCCGCGGCGATCTCCGCCAGCGCGGCGTCGATCGATTCGGGTGACAGCCCGGTTGCCTCGGCAATCTCGCGGACCGACGTCGACCCGGGCGCGACGAGCAGCAAGGCTTCGACAAGGGCGCGGGTTTCGGCGGGGTCGTCGGGCGGGACGATGGCCGGCAGCGTCGCTTGGCGCGGCGCGTCGGCGTGATTGAGAACATCGGCGGGGTCGGTCATTCCAATGTCGCCTGGTGGTCGGTTGCTAGCCTTCGAACCGCTTCGAGATCCACCTGATCGCCGAGCGCCACGTCGATAGCGCCGAACAGCTCAACCTGAGTGGCCTCGACCGCGCGGACGCGAACGAGGATCAACAGGGCGAGGAAGGCGACGAGCACGTCCCGTCGATTGTCACCGTCGCCGACGAGGCGACCGAACGGCAGTCGACGTGTCGGCCGCAACCGGTCGAGGAACCGAAGAATCATCTCCCCGATGGTGACGGTCCGGCTCGGGGTCGGGATCGGCGGCACGGGCACTGCGTGCGCGAGGCGTCGCAGCAAGGCCTTCCGCAGGGACGTCGGCGGATGGAAAGCGAGCCGAGTGGTGATGATCCCCGGTCGGACCACCGCGTCGCCGCTCGGAAAGGCGGCGAGCGCCAGACGATCGAGCTGGCCGAGGACCACCGCCGCGTCGCGAATGACGCGATGCTCCGCGAGCTGACGGGCGAGGTCACCGGCGAGCGGTTCCTCCTCCTCGTCGACCGGGCGAGGCAGGAGGGAGCGCGACTTCAGCACGAGGAGACGGCCGGCGACACTGGCGAACTCCGCCACCAGACTGGCCGGGGCGTCCCCGAGCTCGTCCAGATAGGCGAGGAAACTGTCGGTGACGGCAACCAGCGACAGGTCGGTGATGGTCAACTGGTCGCGCTCGATCAAGCGCAGCAGCACGTCGAGCGGCCCTTCGAAGACCGGGAGGCGCAACTGGTAATGATCGAGGGTGACGGGCGAAGAGGACATCGTGGGGGCGTGGGTCAGGCGACGGGGAAGAAGAGCGACATCAGGAGCCGGAACACCGGGCTGGTGATGCCGCTGATGATCCCGTTCCCGACGCTGCCGACGAGGATCAGGGCGAAGAGGATGGCGATCCCGTACTGCTCGAGCTTGGCGAGGTACGGCCACCAGAAGCTCGGCAGCAGGGCCGCGAGGATGCGCGAGCCGTCAAGCGGCGGCAACGGGATCATGTTGAAGGCGGCGAGCCAGAAGTTGACCTGCATGAAGACGAACAGGCCTTGGCCGAGTACGCCGAGGTCGTTGCCGGTGGCCATCGCGAGCCGCAGCCACGACGCGGCCAACGCCCCGAGGACCACGTTCGACATCGGGCCGGCGAAGGCGACGACCGCCATCGACACGTGCCGCCCGAACCGTGCGGTCGAGCGCAGGCGCCCGGTGTTGACCGGCACCGGCTTGCCCCAGGCCAAGGCGGGGAAGCCGAGCGCGATCAGGAGGAACATCAGGGCGCCGATCGGGTCGAAGTGGTCGGCGGGGTTGAGCGAGACCCGGCCGAGGAGGCGGCCGGTGTCGTCCCCGAGCATCGAGGCGGTCCACGCGTGCATGCACTCGTGGACCGTGATCGCGACGACGAAGCTCACGATCAGCGAGACGACGTAGGTCGGGTCGAGCTGCCCGAGCCTCAACATCGGTCAACCTGCCGCCGCACGCTAGATGGCCCGGTACTTGTCGGCTGAGGAGACGGTGTCGGCACCCGATCCGGGGTAGAGGTGGCAGGCCACGTAGTGACCGTTGCCGACGTCGGCGAAGGTCGGGTCGACCATTCGGCAGACTTCCATCGCGTACGGGCAGCGCGTGTGGAAGTGGCAGCCGGCCGGCGGGTTGATCGGGCTCGGCACGTCGCCGGAGAGGATGATCCGCTCGCGGCGCTTCTCGATCACCGGGTCGGGGATCGGCACCGCCGAGAGGAGGGCCTTGGTGTAGGGGTGGAGCGGGTCGGAGTAGAGCTCGTTCCGGTCGGCCATCTCGACGATCTTGCCGAGGTACATGACGGCGACCCGGTCGGAAATGTGCTTGACGACCGAGAGGTCATGGGCGATGAAGAGGTAGGTGAGGGCGAACCGTTCCTGCAGGTCCTCCAGCAGGTTGACGATCTGCGCCTGAATCGAGACGTCGAGGGCGGAGACCGGCTCGTCGGCGACGATGAAGTCGGGGTTCGCCGCCAGCGCGCGGGCAATGCCGATGCGCTGGCGCTGGCCGCCGGAGAACTCGTGCGGGTAGCGGTTGGCGAAGTAGGGGTTGAGGCCGACGGTCTCGAGCAGTTCCTGCACGCGCTGGGTGCGATCCTTCTTGTCGACCAGCTTGTGGATCTGCATCGGCTCCGAAATGATGTTGCCGACGGTCATCCGCGGGTTGAGCGACGCGTAGGGGTCCTGGAAGATCATCTGGAGGTGGCGGCGCATCTTGCGCATGTCGCCGCCGTTCAGCTTGGTGAGGTCCTTGCCCTCGAAGATGACCTCGCCCGAGGTCGGCTTGTAGAGTTGCAGGATGGCGCGGCCGGTGGTCGACTTGCCGCAGCCGGACTCGCCGACGAGGCCGAGGGTCTCGCCCTTCTTGACCTCGAAGGAGACGCCGTCGACGGCTTGGACCGCGCCGACCTTGCGCTGGAAGATGATCCCCTTCGTCAGCGGGAAGTGCATCACCAGGTTGTTGACCGTCAGGAGCGGTTGGCCGTTGCCGTTGCTGCCGGCCGGCTGCGCGGCCGGGGCCTGGGCGGTGTGCTGCATCAGGGGTGCCTCCAACCTGCGGGGCTAGCCGATCGAGTTGGTGTTGATGTTCGGCGGGGCCGAGGGCAGTTCCGGGTTGGTCGGGTCGAGGCCGCCGAGCAGCGGGGAGTCGGTGATGTCGGACGGCAGCGGGTGGCCGTACTTCGCGGCGACCTTGTTCTGGTCGTCGTCCTTGGAGACTTCCTCCCAGAACCAGCACGCCGCGAAGTGGCCGGGAGCGACCTCGAGCAGCGGCGGGTTCTTCTGCTCGCACTTCTCCTGCGCGTAGTTGCAGCGCGGGACGAACGGGCACATGTCGGGGAGGTCGATCAGGTCCGGCGGCAGGCCCCGGATCGGCTCGAGCTTCTCCTTGCGGGTGGCGTCCAGCCGCGGGATCGACTTGAGCAGGCCGACGGTGTAGGGGTGGCGCGGGTTGGCGAAGATCTCCTCGGTGGTGCTGGTCTCGACGATGTGCCCGGCGTACATGACCTGAATCCGGTCGGCCATGCCGGCCACCACGCCCATCGAGTGGGTGACGAGGATGACGCCGGTGTCGCGCTCGGTCTGGAGCGTGCGCATCAGGTCGAGGATCTGGGCCTGAATGGTGACGTCGAGAGCCGTGGTCGGCTCGTCGGCGATCAGCAGCTTCGGGTTGCAGGAGAGCGCCATCGCGATCATCACGCGTTGGCGCATGCCGCCGGAGAACTGGTGCGGGTACTGGTCGACCCGCTCCTCGGCGTTCGGGATGCCGACCATCTTCAGCAGTTCGACCGTGCGGGCACGGGCCTGCTGCTTGTTCATCCCGAGGTGAAGCTGGAGCGCCTCGCTGATCTGGCGGTTGACCGTGAGGACCGGGTTCAGGGAGGTCATCGGGTCCTGGAAGATCATCGCGATGTCGTTGCCGCGGATCGACCGGACCTGCTCGTCGGACATCTTGAGGATGTCCTCGCCGTTGAAGACGATCTCGCCGCCGACGATCTTGCCGGGCGGGTTCGGGATCAGGCGCATGATCGAGAGACCGGTCATGCTCTTGCCGCAGCCCGACTCGCCGACGACGCCGAGCGTCTCGCCCGGCATCACGAAGAACGAGACGTCGTCCACCGCCCGGACAATGCCGTCCTGGGTGAAGAACTGGGTGCGGAGGTTCCGCACGTCCAGCAGCGGCTGACCGTTCCCGTTCCCGGCCGCATGTCGGGCTGCGCGGGGCTCAGCGACCATTCCTGCTCCTCTCCACGGCGGTGCCAGTGCGACGGAGTCGGCTGTCGATCACGTTCGGGTCGCCGTCGGGCGGGCCGCTTGTGACTGCCGCGTCACGTGGCGGCAAGCCACTGCGACGGCGTCCGACGGAAACGGATTGTCCTCGCGTTCGCGTTGGGCGCGGAGCATACCATAGGGATTCTCGCCCCTCAACAGCCTGCGGCCCCGAATGGCCGCCAACCTTTGGATCGAGCGCACGAATCCGCACCGCGCCCGGGATCTCTCCGCGACGGACGCCGACTTGACGCATTGCCGGCGGGGCGACGAAGAGGCCCGCTTGACCGGCGTCGGCGGCGTGCCTGTGAGCGTGCGGCAGTGGTGGCAACAGGGTGGTCACGGGCTCAGGCGTTGCTGGGCGTGCGGATGCCGTCGAGCATCTGTCTACCGGCCCGCAGGATGAGGGCCGACGCGTTGGCGAGGATCATCTGGAACCCTTGGTCGATTCGCTTGTTGGCGAGGGCCGCGTCGCCGGCGACCGTTCCGAGGGCAACCCCCGCCGCCCGGGCCTTGGCGCACACCTGCTCGGAGACTTTCTCGACCTCGGGGTGCAGGGGCTGGCCGGGATAGCCCATCGACTGCGCGAGGTCGGTCGGGCCGACGAACAGCATGTCGAGCCCCGGCACTTGCAGCAGCTCGTCGAGGTGCGGGAGCGCGTCGATGTGCTCAAACTGGACGATCGTCATCACGCGCTCGTTGATCGCGGGCACGAGTTCGGGCATGGGGCGGCCGGTGCCGTAGTCGAAGGTGCGGCCGCCGGCGAGGCCGCGAACGCCGTCGGGCCAGTAGCGCATGCCGGAGACCGCCTGCGTGGCCAGCTGGGGGGTGTTGGTCTGCGGCACCATCACGCCCGACACGCCGAGGTCGAGGTACTTGAGGACCACCTGCCGGTCGTTCTGGCCGACGCGGGCCATGGCGTCGATGTCGCGAGCCTCCGCCGCGAGCACCATCGCGTAGGCGTCGTCCGGCGAAACGCGGCCGTGCTCCCCGTCGAGCATGACGAAGTCGAAGCCGGCCAGGGCGCACAGTTCGACGATCTCGGGCGACGGCATGGTGACGAAGACGCCGAGCGCGACACCGCCGGAGCGGATGGTTTGCTTGATCCGATTGTCGATCCGCATGCCCTGTGGCCCCCGGTCCTGACTCGCTGCTGCCGGTCGGTGCGCCCGGCCGGCGCATTGTACCGACCGACCAGCACCCGCGGGACTGTGGCACGGCGGGCCGACGCGTACAATCCGGACCCGGGACGGATGGACAGGGCTTCCAGGGGTGGAGATGTCGGCAGGCGTCGCTGACGAGGCGAAGTACTGGGTCGCGTTCCACCGGGTGCCGTACATCGGCCCGGTTCGGCTCGAGCGGCTGGAGCGCCACTTCGGCTCGCTCGGGGCGGCGTGGCGCGCGTCCGCGACGTCGTTGTCGGCGGTGCTCGACTCGCGGGCGGTCGAGAGCCTGCTGAGCCAGCGAGGCGGATTCGACCCGGACGACGAGCTCGCCCGCATCGAGCGGCTCGGCATTCGGCCGCTGACGCTGCGCGACCCCGGCTACCCGCGACTGCTGGCCCAGATTCCGGGCGCGCCGCCGGTGCTCTACGTGCGCGGCGCGTTGACCGAGGCGGACTCCGCGGCGGTGGCGATCGTCGGCACCCGCCGGTCGACTGCCTACGGGCGCGATGTGGCGGCCCGGATCGCCGAGGACTTGGCGGGCGCGGGCGTGACCGTGGTCTCGGGGCTGGCGCGCGGGATCGACGCGGTGGCGCACCAGGCCGCGCTCCGGTCCGGCGGACGCACCGTGGCCGTGCTCGGATCGGGCCCCGACATCATCTACCCGCCGGAGCACCGACTTCTGGCGGAGCGGATCGTCGAACAGGGCGCGGTCCTCTCCGACTACCCGCCGGGCCGGAAGCCGGACGCCCAGAACTTCCCGGCGCGGAACCGGATCATCTCCGGGTTGTCGCTCGGCGTCGTCTTGGTCGAGGCGCCGGAGCGGAGCGGGGCGTTGATCACAGCCGACTTCGCCGCCGACCAAGGACGCGACGTGTTCGTGGTGCCGGGCAATGTGACCTCGGCGGCCAGCGCCGGCAGCAATCGCCTGCTGCGGGACGGCGCGCGGCCGGTGACATCCGCCGCGGACGTGCTCGAAGACCTTCGGCTTGGCAACGAGGCGGCACCGGTTCAGGTTGCCCTGCCGCTGGACGACGACGAGCGTCGCGTGGTGGCATTGCTCGGTTCGGAGCCGGTGCACATCGACGACGTCGCCGCCCAGGCCGGGATGGAGATCGCGCAGGCGGCGGTGGTGCTGATGACGCTCGAACTGGGCGGGGCGGTGCGGAACGTCGGGGCCCAACACTACACGCGAACTCGCTGACCCGTCCGGATTCGCCTTGACATCGTGAGAACGGCGTGACTAAGGTTGAGACCGCGACGAACCCCACGATCCAAGCGGCACGACGAGGGCACGCCGAACCCGTCCGGGGTCGGACGCGACGACGTGACAACGACTCAGGGCGACCATGACCGAGACCAGCGAGACCAGCGGCAGCGAGGGGCAGCAGACCCCGGCGAGACGGGCGACCACCGGTCGCACCCGGGCCGCTTCCAAGACAGCGCCGACGTCCAAGACGACGAAGCGCGCCACCTCTGCCAAGAGCGGGACGACCGCCGCGAAGTCGAGGGCGACCACTCGAAGCCGGTCTGGCACGGGCACAACGCCCGGCGGCCGAACCACGGGCCGCGGCAAGCTCGTGATCGTCGAGTCGCCGGCGAAGGCGAGGACGATCGGCAAGTACCTCGGCTCCGGCTACACCGTCAAGGCCTCGATGGGCCACATCCGCGACCTGCCGAAGAGCACGCTCGGTGTCAACGTCGAGGCGGACTTCACGCCGACCTATCTCGTGCCGCGGGACAAGCTGAAGCTCGTCAAGGAGCTGAAGGAGAGCGTGCAGTCGGCCCGGGAGATCTACCTGGCCACCGACCCCGACCGCGAGGGCGAGGCGATCGCCTGGCACATCGTGGCGGCGACCGACGCGGTGACGAAGCCGGTGCACCGAGTGGTCTTCCACGAGATCACGCCGGAGGCGATCAGCGAGGCGATCTCCAATCCGCGCGACATTGACGCGAACTTGGTCGATGCCCAGCAGGCCCGCCGGGTGCTCGACCGGCTGGTCGGGTACGGCGTCAGCCCGCTTCTTTGGAAGAAGGTCAAGCGCGGCCTCTCGGCCGGGCGGGTGCAGACGGCGGCACTCCGGATCGTCAGCGAGCGCGAGCGTGAAATCCTTGCGTTCGTCACCACCGAGTACTGGTCGCTCGACGCCGACCTGGCGAAGCAGGTCGGGCGGGAGCCGAAGCCGAGCGAGCGCTTCCGGGCCGCGCTGCACCGCGTCGGCACCGAGAAGCCGACGCTGCGCACCGCCGACGAGACGGCCGAGATCCAGCGCCGACTCGACGGTGCCGTCTACCGGGTCGCCAGCGTGACGACCAAGGAGGCGCAGCGTCGACCGTCCGCGCCGTTCACCACCAGCACGTTGCAGCAGGAAGCCTCGCGCAAGCTCGGCTACCAAGTCCGCCGAACCATGCAGATCGCGCAGGAACTGTACGAAGGCGTCGATGCCGGGCCGGAAGGCACGCAGGGCCTGATCACGTACATGCGCACCGACTCGACCAACGTCGCCGCCGTGGCCCAGCAGGCCGCGCGCGAGGTGATCGCCCAGCGTTTCGGGGCGGAGCACCTGCCGGAGCGGCCGCCGGTCTACGCCCGCAAGGCGAAAGGGGCGCAGGAAGCGCACGAGGCAATTCGGCCGACCTCACCGGCGCGAACACCGGAGAGCGTCAAGCCGTTTCTGACGAGCCAGCAGTTCCGGGTTTACCAGTTGGTCTGGCAGCGGTTCATCGCGTCGCAGATGCGCCCGGCCCTGCTCGACCAGACCGGCGTCGACGTCGCGGCCGGCCAGCCGGGCGAGATCTCCGACCTCGAGCACCCGCCGTTCACCTTCCGGGCCACCGGCTCGGTCGTGCGGTTCCCCGGCTTCATGGCGGTCTACTCGGCTGGGCGCGACGACGGGGACGAAGCGGACGAACTGGAGAAGGGCGCGCTGCCGGCTCTCCAGCGGGGCGAGGACCTCGACCTGGTGCGGCTTGTGCCGGAGCAGCATTTCACCCAGCCGCCGCCACGGTACAGCGAGGCGGCCTTGGTGCGCGCACTGGAGGAGGCGGGGATCGGCCGCCCGAGCACCTACGCGCCGACGATCGCGACCCTGCTCGCCCGCAACTATGTCGCGGTCGAGGAGAAGCGGCTGGTCCCGACCGAGCTCGGCCTCGTCGTCAACGACTTGTTGGTCGAGCACTTCCCGCAGATCTTCGACGTCGGGTTCACCTCGCAGATGGAGGAGGAGCTGGACGAGATCGCGTCCGGCGACCGAGCCTGGGTGCCGACGATGCGGGAGTTCTACGGCCCGTTCACCGAGACGCTGTCGCAGGCCGAGCGGACGATGGAGCGCGTAAGGCTGAAGGACGAGCCGTCGGGCGAGCTGTGCGAGAAGTGCGGTCGGCCGATGGTGATCAAGCTCGGGCGGTACGGCAAGTTCCTCGCCTGCAGTGGGTTCCCGGAGTGCCGCAACGCCCGGCCCCTGCTGACGCGGGTCGGCGTCACGTGCCCGACCTGCCGTGAGGGGGAGATCGTCGAGCGTCGCTCGAAGAAGGGGCGGGCGTTCTTCGGCTGCGACCGGTACCCCGCGTGCGATTTCGTCTCCTGGAACCGGCCGGTGGCGACGGTCTGCCCGAAATGCGGGTCGCCGTACATGGTCGAGACGGGACGCAAGGGGCAGGTGCGGTGCCCCTCGTGCGGCCATCAGGAGTCGACGCTGGCGCGAGCCGGCTGAGACCGTCTCGCGGACGCCGCTAGGGTACACTTGGGGTTTGGGGTTGGGACGTGTTCCCGGCCACCAGTCGGCGCGCGTCCGGGCGATGCGCCTCGTGAGCGGAACCCAGCCAGCCGTGCCATCCAGCAATCGGTTCGAAGACGGCCGCCGCCTGCGCGCGACCACGATTCTCGGCGTTCGCCGCAACGGCGAGGTGGCGATGGCCGGTGACGGCCAGGTGACGCTGGGCGACGTCGTGCTCAAGCACGGGGCGCGGAAGGTGCGGACCCTGAACGAGGGGCAGGTGCTGGCCGGGTTCGCCGGCGCGGTCGCCGACGCGCTGACGTTGTTCGAGAAGTTCAACATCCAGCTCAAGTCGTGGGACGGCAACCTGCGCCGGGCGTCGGTCGAGCTTGCCAAGGAGTGGCGGACCGACAAGTACCTGCGGCGGCTCGAGGCGCAGCTGATCGTGGGCGACCCGGACTCGCTGCTGGTGCTCTCCGGCGACGGGGACGTGATCGAGCCGGACGACGGGGTTGCCGCGATCGGCTCGGGCGCGCCCTACGCGACAGCGGCGGCCAAGGCGCTGATCGCCAACACCGACCTCGGCGCGCGCGAGATCGTCACTGCGGCGATGGGCATCGCGGCCGAGCTCTGCATCTACACCAACGACCATTTCATGATCGAGACGGTCACCACGCCAGAAGGTCGCACGGAGGAGTCGGAATCGGCGATCGCCGACGCCATCGAGCAGACGCCCATCGGCGAGGCGCAGGCGTAGTTCACCGTTTTCGAGTTGCTCGCTCGGTCGTCAGGAGAACATCAGCCACCCCATGGTCGAGACCGCTCGTCGCACCAATCCGACCGCCCCGACCCCGCGCGGATCCGGCGACGCCGAGGAGAGCCGGCTCGCGGTCGAGAACCTGACGCCGGCGGCGATCGTCGCCGAGCTGGACCGCTACATCGTCGGGCAGGCGGAGGCCAAGCGCGCCGTGGCGGTCGCCCTCCGCAACCGCTACCGTCGCCAACTGTTGCCTGAGGAGATGCGGCGGGAGGTGGTGCCGAAGAACATCCTGATGATGGGGCCGACCGGTGTCGGCAAGACCGAGATCGCGCGGCGGGTGGCGAAGATCGTCGAGGCCCCGTTCATCAAGGTGGAGGCGACCAAGTTCACCGAGGTCGGCTACGTCGGCCGCGACGTGGAGTCGATCGTGCGCGACCTCGTCGAGGTGGCGATCGACATGCTGCACGGACAGCGGCTGGAGCAGGTCAAGGACGAGGCCACGGTCGCCGCCATCCAGCGGCTGGTCGACCTTCTGACCGAGCAACTGCACGAACGGAGCGCGGGCGAGCGGGGACGACGGAGGCCCGGCAACGGTCTCGGCGCAGAGTCCCCGCGGCAGGAGGCCTCGCGCCAGCGTCGGCTCGAGCGCGAGCGGGCCAAGGTCCTCGCGCTGCTGAACGAGCAGGTGCTCGAGGAAGAGACGATCGAGATCGAGGTCGACGGCGGGTACGACGACTACGGCCCCTACGACGAGTTCGGGTCGATGTCGCCGGAGGACCTGTACGAGACCTTCCACGACTTCCTCGACGGCTATTCGCCGCCACCGCGACGGTCGCGCCGACGGGTCTCGGTGCGCGAGGCGCGACGGATCCTGACCGAGCAGGAATCGGACCGGCTGGTCGACTTCGACGCGGTGGTCGAGGCCGCGATCCGGCGGGTCGAGGAGGCCGCGGTCGTCTTCGTCGACGAGATCGACAAGACCGTGAGCAGGAACAGCGACTACGGGGCCGAGGTGTCGGGCGAGGGGGTCCAGCGCGACCTGCTGCCGATCGTCGAGGGATCGGTGGTGATGACGCGCTACGGGCCGGTCCGGACCGACCACGTCCTCTTCATCGCCGCCGGGTCGTTCCACGACACGCGCCCGTCGGACCTGATCCCGGAGTTGCAGGGCCGGTTCCCGATCCGGGTCGAACTGAGCAGCCTGAGCGAGGACGACCTCTACGCGATCCTGACCGAGCCGGAGAACGCGCTGACCAAGCAGTACGCGGCGCTGCTCAGCACCGAGGGGCTCGCCGTCGACTTCGAGGAGAGCGGCCTGCGCGAGATGGCCCGTCTGGCGACGGATGTCAACGCCAAAGCCGAGGACATCGGGGCACGGCGCCTGCACACGATCATCGAGCGGGTGCTCGAGGAACTGTCGTTCACCGCGCCGGAGCGCTCCGGCGAACGGGTCGTGATCGACGGGCCGTTCGTGCTCGAGCGGGTCGGCGAGGTTGCCGCCGACGAGGACCTCAGCGCCTACATCCTGTGAGTCGCGACACCGGTGGAGGGCGTCATGCCGGGTGAGGTCATCGCGGTCGATCTCGGCGGCACCCACCTGCGCTGTGCGGCGGTCGGGCCAGACGGCAGCCTGAGCGGGCGGCGGGTGGTGCCGTCCCCGGCCGCCGCCGGGCCCAAGTCGGTGCTGGACACGATGGTCGCCCTGATCGAGGAGACGCGACGAGCGGCCGGGGTGATCGCCACCGCGCCGATCGGCGTCGCGATCCCCGGGCCGCTCGACCCGGCGACCGGGGTCGTCGGCTACACGCCGAACCTGGCAGGGTGGCAGGACGTGCCGTTCGGCCCGTGGCTGCACCGGGCGACCGGAGCGCCGGTGCGCCTCGGCAACGATGGCAACTGCGCTGCGGTCGGCGAGCACCGGCACGGGGTCGCCCGCGGCGTGCAGGACGTGGTCTACCTCGCTCTCGGCACGGGGGTCGGCGGCGGGATCATCAGCCGCGGCGTGCTGTTGGAGGGCGCGCACGGGCTCGGCGGCGAAGTCGGGCACGTGGTGGTGGCGCTCGACGGCCCCCGTTGCACGTGCGGCAGCATCGGTTGTCTCGAGACCTTCGCGAGCGGCTGGGCTCTTGCACGCGAAGGCGAGATGGTGGCGGCGACCGCGGACGGCATGGCGCTGAAAACGGCCGCGGCGGGGCAGCCGGTGACCCCGGGCGTGATCGCTCGCGCCGCGGAGGCGGGGGATCCGGCGGCATCGCGGATTCTGCAGCGGGCCGGGCACGCGCTGGGTGCTGCGATCGGGACCTTCGCCAATCTTTTCAACCCGGAGCTGGTGGTCATCGGCGGCGGGGTCGGCACGCTCGGGGAACTGCTCCTCGGACCGGCGCGGGAAGCGATCCCGTCTCACGCGTTCGCCGGCAATCGACGCGATCTGCGCTTGGCCCGCTCGGTGCTCGGGGACGACACGGCCCTGCTTGGCGCGGCGGCGCTCGCGCGGGAGGCGCCTCGCTAGAGACGCGGCCCTCGCCAGCGATCATGACTCATTCGGCACGATTGTCCGAATTCCCTGCTTGACACCCAATCCGGGCCGATGCTAGGTTGCAAATCTGTCGAGGCGACACCGATTCAGCGTTGGCAACGCCTGCCGGGCGAACCCGGGCTCACGGGCGTTTCCGACACCGGCAGCGAACCAGCCCCCGGCCTTCGGCCTGGGCACGGCGTGACGGACCGACCGACCCGCAACGGTCTTCCGACCGGCCGCGGGCAGTGACCGAGGCGCACCGATGCTTCGATTCGCCCTGAATCGCATCTTCTGGTTCATCCCGACGCTGCTGGCGATGGCGGCCGTCACCTTCGTCATCATGAAGGCGACGCCGGGCAGCCCGTTCGACGTCAGCGACAAGGTCAGCCCGGAGCAGATCGCGCAGCTTGAGCGCATCTACGGTCTGGACAAGCCGTTGCCGGAGCAGTTCAAGACGTACGTCTGGAACGCCATGCACGGCGACTTCGGGGTGTCGTACTCGGCGCGGCCGCAGACGGTGAGCCAGATCATCGGGCGGACGTTCCCGATCTCGCTCCACCTCGGGCTGATGGCGACGCTCTTCGCGCTGATCGTCGGGCTGGTGCTCGGAGTGCTGGCCGCGGTGAACCAGAACGGCTGGCTCGACTACATCTCGGTCACGATCTCGATCCTCTTCTTCAGCATGCCCAGCTTCGTGATGGGCTTCCTGCTGATCCTGCTCTTCGCCGTCTGGCTGCCGGACCGCGGCATCGACCTCGGCTTCCACATCGGCGGCTGGGATTCCCCGATCGACTGGGTGCTGCCGACGATCGCGCTCGGTGCGGCCCCGTTGGCGACCATCTCGCGCTACACGCGCTCGTCGATGATCGAGGTGATCCGGTCGGACTACGTGCGGACGGCGCGTGCCAAGGGGCTGACCGACTTCAAGGTGGTTCTCCGGCACGTGATGAAGAACGCGCTGATCCCGGTGATCACGCTGGTCGGCCCGATCTTCGCGGCGGTCGGCACCGGGTCGTTCTTCGTCGAGCAAGTCTTCAACATCCCGGGCATGGGCAAGTTCTTCGTCACCAGCATGCAGGTCAAGGACCAGACGATGATTCTGGCCGTGACATTGCTGTACGGCGTGTTCCTCGCAGCCATGAACCTGCTGGTCGACCTCCTCTACGGCGTCTTCGACCCGAGAATTCGCTACTAAGCCGCGGACAACGGCCACACGGAGCCAGCACCGCCGCTGGTCGAGGAGCAAGCGATGGCGCAGACCGTTTCCGAGGGAGCGTCCCTGAGCCCGGCAGAGACCGCCGCGCCGGCGGCCGGGGCGTCCACGCGCTCGACCGGGCTGGCGACGATCGGTGACCTCACCAACCGACCGCAACGCAACCTGTGGGTCGACGCGTGGCGGCGGCTGCGCAAGAACAAGCTGGCGGTGATCGGGCTGACCATCGTCACCGTCTTCATCGTGGTGGCGGCGCTGGCCCCGATCATCGCCCCGTACGGCGAGGCGGAGGTGGTCGACCCGAGACTGGCGCGCGTCCACCCGAACTGGATCTTCCCGTTCGGCATCGACGCCAACGGACGCGACATGTTCAGCCGGGTCGTCTGGGGCGCGCGCGTGTCGCTCGTGGTCGGGGTCCTATCGCAGTTCATCATCCTGCTGATCGGGGTTCCGGTCGGGGCGATCGCCGGCTACTTCGGCGGCGCGACCGACAGTTTCCTGATGCGCTGCGTCGACGTGATCTACGCCATCCCGCAGCTTCTGCTGGTGATCCTGCTGGTCAACTGGCGGGGCCCGGGCCTGACGAACATCTTCCTGGCGATCGGCCTCGTCAGCTGGGTGACCGAGGCTCGGCTCGTCCGCGGCCAGTTCCTCGCCCTGCGCGAGCAGGAGTACGTGAACGCGGCGCGGGTGGCTGGCGCGGGCTCGGGGTCGGTGATCATGAGACACCTGCTGCCGAACAGCCTGACGCCGATCATCGTTGCGGTCACCTTCGGGATCCCGACCGCGATCTTCACCGAGGCGGCGCTCAGCTTCATCGGCGTCGGCATCCGGCCGCCGCAGGCGAGCTGGGGCCAGTTGGTCGGGGAGGGGAGCAAGGCGGGCTACATCCAGACCGACCCGCACATGCTGCTCTTCCCGGTGCTGGCCATCGGGCTGACGATGCTGGGGTTCACGTTCCTGGGCGACGGCCTGCGCGATGCGCTCGACCCGAAGGGGAACGACTAGCGGCCATGCCGGCGTGCGTGCAACACGACATAACCAGGCAGGATTCCGGGCTGTTCAGGTCGCAGACGGATAGGAAATCTGGTACAACGTTGCGTCAGGAACGGCTGACGGTCCACCTACGGCGCGGAAACCAGCGCACGGGCATCAGCGCGCGTGGCGACGGTCGTGGCGTGGGCGGGACGCGGTTCGAGGCTGAGTCCACGGCAAGGCGGCGAGGCTGACCGCGCGGGCGGGCAGCCAGAGCGCCGGACTGGCACGCAGATCGAGAAGGAGGTTCGCTCACCCGGAAGGTTCGCGAATGTCCCGAAGCCTGCGCCCCGACTCGGTCGGGCAACGCGCCGAGACCTGTTGCTCCTCAACGACGGCGTAAGGAGGCACAGATGACCCACGAGAAGAACGAGCAGATCGAGCTGCTGCAGAAGCGGTTCGCGACGGTCGGCGTCGACCGGCGGACCGTGATGAAGATGGTCAGCGCGGCGGCGGGCGCCGCGGCGCTGGGTGGCTTCGTTGGCGAGCTGCCGGGCCGGCAGCCGCAAGCGGCGGCGGCCCCGGAAGTGACCCCGGACACCACCTTCTACAGCTACGAGCTGTTCGACGACCCGGTGTCGTTCGACTGGAACCAGAACCTGTACTGCAACGCGCAGACGCAGGTCAACGCGAGCGTGCTGAAGTTCGACGAGAACCTCGTCGCGCAGCCGGACTGGGCCGAGACGTTCACGCCCAACGCGGACGGGTCGGTCTGGACCTTCAACATCCGGAAGGACAACAAGGGCTGGACGGACGGCAACCCGGTGACGGCCCACGACTTCGTCTGGTCGTGGCAGCGGCAGTTGCTGCCGGAGACGGCGGCGGCCTATTCCGGGTTCCTGTTCGACATCAAGAACGCCGAGAAGCTGAACACCAGCAAGGTCGAGGCGGACGGCACCCACACGGCGGAGGACGGCTCGAAGATCACCGCCGACGACATCGGGGCCAAGGCGCTCGACGACTGGACCCTCGAAGTCACGATGGAAGGGCCGCGGGCCTACTTCCCGCAGGTGGTCGCCTACCAGGCGTCGGTTCCTGCGCCGAAGTGGGCGGTCGAGAAGTACGGGGCCGACAAGTGGGCGAGCGGTGAGGTGCCGCTCATCTGCAACGGCCCGTTCAAGCTCGACAAGTGGGAGCACGACGTTCTCGTCGAGTGCTCGCCGAACGAGGGCTACTGGGACTACGAGAACATCAAGATCCAGCGCCTGGTGACGCCGATCACGCCGAGCGGCACCGAAGTGCTCGCCTTCGAGAAGGGCGAGGGCGATGCCCGCCTCGACTGGGTGACGATCGGCGTCGACAACCTCAAGCGCTACACCGAGGACCCCGAGCTCTCGAAGCTGCTCAAGAAGTACGTCTACCCGGGCATCTGGATGCTCGTGCCGTCGAACGGCATCCCGCCGTTCGACAAGCTCGAGGTCCGGAAGGCGCTGACCCATGCGATCAACCGCGACCGGATCGTGACGCTCACCCAGAACACGACGTCGCCGGCGTACTGCATGGTGCCGCCGGGCGTGTACGGGTTCCTGGACGACCCGAAGTACGCCGAGAACCTCAAGTTCGACCCGCAGGCGGCGATGGACGCCCTGAAGGGGACCGAGTTCGAGGGCGGCAAGAACTGGCCGGAGATCACCCTGCACATGCGGGGCAGCGAGGACCAGTACAGCTCCTCGCTGATGGCGAACGACCTCGTCGCCCAGCTCAAGGAAACGCTGGGGATGGACGCCAAGATCCAGGTCTGGACCGAGAGCTCGTGGCGGCCCGAGTTGTTCAAGAACCAGTTCCAGCTGGTCTGGATCCGCTGGTGGAGCGACTACCCGGACCCGAACAACAGCTACGGCGACATGTTCTACAGCCGGAAGTCGTCGGGCAGGCGGCAGGCGTGGTCGAACGAGAAGTTCGACGACCTCGTTGTCGAGGGCAAGGGCGTCACTGACCCGGTGGCGCGCCTGAAGGTCTACGCCGAGGCCGAGGACGTCATCCAGGAAGACGTCGGGTACATCCCGGTCGTCTACCGGCAGGACACCTATGCGATCAAGCCGTGGGTGAAGAACGTGCCGGTCAACAAGCAGGGCTACACGGTGATGGTCGGGAACATCTACACCCGCCTCACTGACCGCGTTGAGGTCGAGGGCCGGCCGACCTAGGCGTCGCGTCGGAACCACGACCAACGAGAGCGGCCGGGGCCATCATGGCCCCGGCCGTTCGCGTGCCTTGGGGATGTGGTCGCTGGCTTGGACGTGAGATACTGTTTCGCACGAGCCCGGCTGTGCGCGGTGCCCGAGCGCGGGTGCCCGCCGGCGGGTGCGCCGCGTTCGAGGAGGCAATCGTGTCCGAGGAGCACCGTCATCCGGCCTACGTGTGGTGGAACGGGAAGCAGGTTCGCTGGGAAGACGCCACCATCCATGTCACCGAGCTTGGCTGGTCGACGGTCGGTGCCGTCTTCGAGGGGATTCGCGCCTACTGGAACGCCGAGACCGAGTCGCTCAACATCTTCCGGCTGCGCGAGCACCTCGAGCGACTCGAGGACTCGATGCGGCTGGTCCGGCTCCGACTCGACTACTCGGTCGAGGAACTGACCGAGATCATCGTCGCGCTGCTGCAGGCGAACGACGTGCGCGAGGACACCTACATCCGACCGCTCGGCTACACCCTCGAGACCTCGGGCAAGCGTTTCGCGCAGGTCGGCGGTGAGTCGGGCCTGCTGATCAACACGCACGCGATGCCGACCCACCTGCAGACAGGGGTGCGCACGACGGCCAAGGTCAGTTCGTGGCGACGGATTTCCGAGGACGTGATGCCGCCCCGGATCAAGAACCTCTCAAACTACCGGAACGGGCAGCTGGCGGGGAACGAGGCAAAGGCCGACGGCTACGACACGGCGATCCTGCTGAACCACATGGGCACCGTGGCCGAGTGCCCCGGCTCCTGCGTCATGATGGTGCGGGACGGGAAGGTGATCACGCCGGACGTGACCAGCTCGATCTTGGAGAGCATCACCCGCGACGCGCTGATGCAACTCGCCGCCGGCGAACTCGGGCTCGAGGTGGTCGAGCGGCAGATCGACCGGACCGAACTCTACCTTGCCGACGAACTCTTCAGCTGCGGCACGGCGGCGGAGATCACCCCAATCGTCGAGGTTGACCGCTACCGGATCGGCGACGGCGAGATCGGACCGGTCACCCACAAGCTGGAGGCGGCCCTCCGCGACACGATGCTGGGTCGCGAGACTCGCCGGAACGACTGGCGAACGCCGGTGCCGGTGCGAGTCACCGTCGGCGCGTAGGCCCCCGCTCGGGCAATCGAGAAGCGCAACGAACGACCCCGGGGCGCAAGCCCCGGGGTCGCCGTCTGTGGTGCTTCCTCGGTCGTCAGGCGGGGATCGTCGCCGGACGATCTTGCGCAACCCGGCGGTGCGGGAGCCGCTCGACGATCGCCGACAACCGGATCGGGGAGCGTCGCTCGGTTGGGATGGTGGTCGGCACGACGTAGCGGCTGCCCACCGTCCGGTAGCGGCGCTCCCGCTGGCGCAATCGTGTCCGAGGCTTGGCGTGGCCCAGTTCGGCGAGCTGGCGTGACACAGCTGCGCCGGCCAGACGGGCCGCCTCGTCGGTGTCGCGGGCCGCGTCGTGCTCCGGCTCGGGGACGATCTCGTCGACGATGCCGAGGGTCAGGAGAGCGGGGGCGGTGATGGCGAGTGCCTCGGCGATGTCGGGGGCCCTGTCCACGTCGCGGAAGAGGATCGCCGCCGCGCCCTCGGGCGCGATCACGGAGAAGATCGCCCGTTCCTGCATCAGCACGCGGTCGCACGCGGCAAACGCCAACGCGCCGCCGCTGCCGCCCTCGCCGACCACCAGCGCGACGGTCGGCACTCGCACCGCCGAGAGGGCGGCGAGCAGTTCGGCCAATGCGACGCCGAGGCCCCGTTCCTCGGCCTCGACGCCGGGCCACGCGCCGGGGGTGTCGACGAGCGTGACGATCGGCAGCCCGAGCCGATCAGCGAGCCGGACCAGCCGGGTTGCCTTTCGGAATCCCTCCGGCAGCGGCCGGCCAGCCGTCTCGGGCGGGGCGGCGAGCGGGAGTCGCTCGGTCGCGGCCACCGCCACCGGCTGGTCGCCGAGCAGCCCGAAGCCGACGATCACCGACGGGTCGTCGCCGTGCAGTCGGTCGCCGTGCAGTTCGACGAACGAGGTGAGCATGCGGTCCAGATACGCGCGCGCCGTCGGCCGTCGCGGGTCGCGCGCGGCGACGACGGCAGCCCACGTGTCGCTTGCCGTTGATTCGGGGACCGTCGCAGGTTCGGCGGACTCCGAGGTCGGGCGGGCGTCGGCGGGCGCGGTCGCGGCCAGCAACGCCCCGAGCCACCATCGCTGCTGGCGACGGTCGACGATGGCGTCGACCGTTCCGGCGCGCAGGTGGAACTCCGCCGAGTGCGTGTCCGAGGGAAGTTTGCGGCCCACCACCGCCTCGGCCACGCGCGGGCCGGCGAACCCGACGAGGGCATGCGGCTCGGCGACCACGACGTCGGCCAGCGACGCGTAGGAGGCGAACACGCCGCCGGTCGTAGGGTTGGACATGATCGCGACGTGCAGCGCGCCGCGGTCTCGCAGCCGCTGGACGGCGGCGGCGCACTTGGCCATTTGCAGCAGGGAAACCATGCCCTCCTGCATGCGCGCCCCGCCGCTGGCGGAGACGGTGATCAGCGGGACGCGGTGCTTGGCGGCGCGGTCGGCGGCGCGGGCGAACTTCTCGCCGACCACGGAGCCCATGCTGCCGCCGAGGAAGGCGAAGTCGAGGGCGGCGATCACCACCTCGCGATCGTGCATCCGGCCCGTGCCGACGACGAGGGCGTCCGTCTCACCGGTGCGTTGTCGCGCATCCAGCAATTGCTCGAGATAGGGACGACCGGCGACGAACCGCAACGGGTCGGACGAGCCGAGCATTGCATCGGTCTCGCGGAACGAACCGGGATCCAGCAGGGCTTGGATGGCCTCGCGTGCCGAGCGTTGGTGATGATGGCCGCATGCCTCGCAGACGCGCAGCCGTTCGTAGACCGGGGACCCGACGACGGGCGCGCCGCAGTTGGCGCAGGCGATGCGCCGCACGGTCGCGGTGCGCCCCGGACGATGACGCCGGCGCAGCGTCGGCAACAACAGGGACGGTGGTCGCATGTCGGACTCCCTTGTCCGAGCCTCCGGGGGCAACCCTGGGCTGCCACGAGGCAGACGTGTCGCACAGGGCGATTGTAGAATGCCGCCGACTCCTTGACGATTATTGTCCATTCGCGACGACCCAAGGTTGGCACTGATGGGGCAAGCTGCGAGCGGTCGTGAACTCGTGCGCATCGACGTGTTGCGGCGCCTGGCCGAGCAGGCGATGGACGACGCCGACTTCCGCGCCGACGCCCGCGACGACCTTGCCGGGGCGCTGCGCCGTCACGGCTACGACCTGAACGACGCTGAACTGGCCCTCGTGCTCCGCTTTCGCGCGTCGCTGGCCCAGTCGGGACTCGATCTCGACCTGGTCGAGGGGGTCGATCCGATGGTGGTCGAAGCCCTGCTCGGGTCGCTGGAGCGCCGCGAGGGCTGAGGCGCGGCCGAGCGCGATTCCAATTGGCAATCCGGGCGGCCTGCCGTACCATCCTGCCGAGCCCACCGTCGGTCGATGTCTCGACCGTTCGCGCGACGTCACGGAAGGATGTCCCTCGTGCCTCTCTGTCTGTACCGGGATCGGACTGCGGGCGAGCCGCGGCTCGGCATGATCGTGGACGAGCACGTCGTCGACGTTGCGGCCGCCGGCGGCCCGGTGTCGTTGGCCGACGCCTTGCGCCTCAGCCGGGCTGAACTCGAGCGGGTGCTTGCGTCGGTGCGGGCAGGCGGGCAGCCATCGCACCGACTATCTGAGGTGGAGTTGGCGGCCCCGGTCGACCGTCAGGAAGTGTGGGCCGCCGGCGTCACCTACCTTCGATCGCGCGACGCGAGGATGGAAGAGTCGACCCAGAAGAGCGTCTACGACATCGTCTACGACGCGGACCGGCCGGAAATCTTCCTCAAGGCCACGCCGAACCGGGTGTCCGGTCCGGGGGCAGCCGTCGCGGTGCGCGGCGATTCCACGTGGGACGTGCCGGAGCCGGAACTGGCGCTGGTGGTCAACGCGGCAGGGGAGGTGGTCGGCTACACGGTCGGCAACGACGTCTCGTCTCGTTCGATCGAGGGCGAGAACCCGCTCTACCTGCCGCAGGCGAAGGTGTACCGTCAGTCAGCCGGGCTCGGCCCAGTGGTGGCGCTCGCAAGCGAAGTGCGCGACGTGAACGCGCTGACGATCACGCTGACGATTCGGCGGGAAGGGAAGGTTTTCTTCCGGGGCGAGACTTCAACGTCGCAGATTCACCGAACCTTCGACGACTTGGTGGGCTACCTCTTCCGCTGCAACGACTTTCCCGACGGCGCGGTGCTGATGACCGGCACCGGCATCATCCCGCCGAACGAGTTCACGCTCCGGGACGGCGACGTCGTGGAGATCGCGATCAGCGAGATCGGCACCCTGAGCAACCCGGTCGTCAAGCTCGAGGTCTGAGTTCGATGACCGACAACCAATGCGACGCGCCGCCCGTGGTCGAACTCGACCATGTCTCGGTTTGGACGCCGGAACGGCACCTGATTCTCGACGACGTGACATGGACCATTCGGCAGGGGGAGCAGTGGGCGTTGCTCGGGCCGAACGGCTCCGGCAAGACCACGCTGCTGGCGATCATCAGCGCGTGGCGCCACCCGAGCCGCGGATCGGTGCGCGTGCTGGGTCGCAAGTTCGGCGAGTCGGACCTGATTTCCCTGCGCGAACGGGTCGGGCTGGTCGATCCCGCCCAGCGAACGCTTGACTGGCTGACCGCCGAGGAGATCGTGCTGACCGGGTCGACGGGCACGATCCGGCCGCTGTGGCACCGGTACGGCGATCTCGAGCGCGAGCGCGCCGTCGAGCTGCTCGACCTGGTTGGCTGCGCCGACCTTGCCGGCCGTGAACTCAAGCTGCTGTCCCAAGGGGAGCGCCAGCGGGTTCGCATCGCCCGGGCGATGATGACCTCGCCCGAGCTCTTGATCTTGGACGAGCCGGGCGTCGGGCTCGACCTCCCGGCCCGGGAGGCGATGCTCGACGCGTTGCGGACGCTGTCGGAGGAACACCCGACCCTGACAACGATCCTGGTGACGCACCACCTGGAGGAGTTGCCCGACACGATCACCAATGCCCTGCTGCTCGGCCGAGGGCGTGTGGTTGCGTCGGGTGCGCCGGCGGAGACGCTGACGGACGAACTGGTTTCCGCCTGCTTCGGCCTGCCGGTCCGGGTCGGGCACGTGGATGGACGCTGGTCGGCGCGGGCGATGCCCGGATGGGCGAGGGGCATCCACGCCTGACCGGCGTCAGTCGGCGACGCCGCACCAGAGGATCGACGTCGCCGCGAACGCCTTCGTCCCGAGGATGATATCGGCGACCGGGATGAACTCGTTCGCGCCGTGGACGCCGTAGGTCACGTCGCCGATGCCCCAGATGACGCTCTGCTGGCCGAGCGGCGACCAGAAGTTGGCGTCGCAGACGAAGGGCGAGACTTCCCGCACGGGAGTCTCCCCGGTCAGGCGCTCCATGGCGTCGACGATCGCCAGCACGCCGGGGTGGTCGAACGGCGTGTTGACCGGCTCCTTCACCCAGGGGGCGTCCGAGGTGCTGTCGAGCGGCAGGTCCAGCACCGGCGGGTGCTCCCTCAACCACGCGTCGCCCGCCGTCACCCGGTCGACGGTGGCGCGGATGTCGGCCATCACCTCGTCGGCGGTGAGGTGCGGGTAGAAAAGGCACGACCCGGTCGCCTCCGCCGAGTCGGGGATCGACGTCAGCGAACTGCCGGCCTGCATGGTGTTGACGTTGATGTACATGCCGCCGGGGGCGACGACCGGGCTCGACTGCCAGAGCAGCCACTGCCGCTCGAGCTCGAGGATCGCGAGCTGGTACTTGAGCATGTTGTCGATCGCGCTGACCCCCGGCCGCTCGACCCCGTACGGGAGTGCCTGGGCGACGAGGTTGCGGTTGCAGATGTGGGTCGACTTGCCGGGCACGGTGAGCTTGAAGTAGAGCTCGCCCTTCGCGACCGGGTGGACGCGGAAGTTCGACACTTCCGGGAAGATCGCCAAGTCGGCGCGGTAGCCGCGCTCGAGGATGGTGTTGCAGCCGATGTCGCGGCGGCCGGATTCCTCGCCGGAGGCGAGGGCAATCGTCAGGTCGCCGTTGAGGTCGATGTCGCAGGCGCGCAGGTAGTGGGCGGCCAGAATCGACGCGGCGGCGGCGGACTTCATGTCGGACGTGCCGCGCCCGTGCAGGTTGCCGTCCCTCACTTCGCCCGAGAAGGGGTCACCGTCCCATTGCTCGGCCTGCTCCGGCGTCACCGGCACCACGTCGACGTGGGAGGACCACGTCAGCGAGCGGCCGCCGCCGCGACCCGTGCGCTTGGCGACGACGTTCGGTCGGTTCTCGGCGACCTCCCACATGTCCAGCGCGTCGAACGTGCCGAGCATCCCCAACTGGCTGTGCAGCCATTCCTGGGCCGGGCGTTCGGCCAGCGGATTGGGGTCGAGGTCGGGGTTGACGGAAGGGCGACGGATCAGCTCGGCGGCGAACTCGACGATCTCGTCGGCGTGGTCGTCGATGTGGGCGACGACCCGCTCGATGGCAGCGGTTTCCGCAGCGGACATGACCGGGCAACCCCTTTCGGCGACCAATGGCGACGCGTTGCGGCATCGTATCATCGCCGCGCTCACCGTTCGGAAAGGACTCTGTCGTGCCAGACCAAGCGGATTCGCTCGGGAGCGGACTGACCCACTTCGACGAGGACGGCAAAGCCCGAATGGTCGACGTCGGCGAGAAGCCGGCGACGCACCGAGTCGCCGTCGCCGCCGCCAGACTTGCGGCGAGCCCGGCGACGATCGCCGTGATTCGCGACGGGTCGGCGACGAAGGGCGACGTGCTCGGGGTGGCGAGAGTCGCCGGCATCATGGGCGCGAAGCGGACCTCGGACCTGATCCCGCTCTGCCATCCGATCATGCTGACGAAGGTGGGGATCCGGTTCGACCTGACCGAGACGACGGTGGAGATCGAGGCGACGGCCGAGACGCGCGGTCCGACCGGGGTCGAGATGGAGGCGCTGACCGCGGCGTCAGTCGCCGCCCTGACCGTCTACGACATGGTGAAGGCGATCGACCGCGGCATGACCATCGAGTCGGTGCGGCTGGTCAGGAAGTCGGGCGGGCGCTCGGGCGACTGGACGCGAGCCGACTGACCGCAACCGCGGGCGGCGAAGCGAGGCGGTTCCGGGTTGGCGGGGATCGCCGTACAATGCCGACCGGAACGGAGGGCCGCGCCGGGCAGGCTCGGCGAACGGCGGCAGCGGGGAGGGGTTCCCGACGATGTCGGTAGCGTCGAGCGGCCAGACGGCGGGCGGGCTCAATGTCACGATCCCCGGAGGCGAGCGGTTCGTCTGGTACTTCATCCGCATTTCGGGGCTCATGCTCGTGCTCTTCGCGGGCGGCCACCTGTTCATCACCCACTACCTGAACGTGCCGTCGGAGACGACGTTCGCGTTCGTGGCGGAGCGCTGGGCGAACCCGCTCTGGCGGACGTTCGACTGGATCCTGCTGATGACGGCGCTCTGGCACGGGGTGCTGGGGATCCGCTACTCCGTGCAGGACTACATCGGGAAGCCGGGGCCGCAGGTGGCCGCGCTGGCGCTCGTGATGGTGCTCGGCTTCGTCTTCATGGCGCTCGGGTCGGTCACGATCTTCACGTTCGACAAGGCGGCGGCGCTGAACAACACCGGGCCGCTGGCGGGCCAGCTCTGGATCGCCGAGGCGATCGGCTGGTCGCTCTACCTCTTCGCCTTCATCACCTACGTCGGCATCGTCCTGATCGCGCTCTGGGTGATCCGCCACCTCGCCGCGGGCCGGCTGCCGATCTACCAAGGGGACCCCGGCCAGTACGCGTTCCTGCTGCACCGCGCGACCGGGATCGGGGTGCTCTTCTTCCTGCTGGTGCACATCATCGACATCATGCTGATCGGGCTGGGCAGCGACGTCTACAACGAGTCGGTGTCGTTCTACGGTCGGCCCGAGTTGATCCCGATGGAGATTCTGCTGGTCGGCGCGGTGGTCTACCACCTGCTGAACGGACTGCGGATCATCTCGATCGACTTCTCGGCGACCGGCTACCGGCGGGAGCGGGTCCTGTTCTGGACGGTGCTGGCGCTGACCGTCCTGCTGGTGCTGCCGAGCGCGTTCGTCATCATCCGGGCGCACCTGTAGGGTTCCCCGCTCGATCACGGTTCAGGTCGAGACGGGAACGGGGCGGCGCAAACACGCCGCCCCGTTCCGTGCCTGAGGGCGAGCTTTCGACTATCCCCTCATGGTGTCGAGGTAGTCGAGCAGGGTGCGAACCCCGACCCCGCTGGCACCCTTTGGACCTTCGGGGCCCGCCTTCTCGAACCGAGACGGGCCGGCGATGTCGAGGTGCGCCCACGGCAGCCCCTCGGAGAAGTGCTGGAGGAAGAGGGCGGCGGTGATCGCTCCGCCGGCGCGGCCGCCGACGTTCTTGAGGTCGCCGACGTCGCCCTTGATCTTCTCCTCGAGCGCCGGGGTCAGCGGCATCCGCCACATGTCCTCGCCCGCCTCCTTCGAGGCCGCGAGGAGGTTGTCGGCGAGTTCGTCATTGTTGCTGAAGAGGGCGGTGGTCACCTCGCCGAGCGCGACGACCGCGGCCCCGGTCAGTGTCGCCAAGTCGATCATCTCGGTCGCGCCGCGGCGGGCGGTGTCGACCAAGCCGTCGGCGAGCACGAGCCTGCCTTCGGCGTCGGTCGAGAGAATCTCGATGGTGACGCCGTTGGAGGCCTTCAGGATGTCGTCAGGACGGAACGCCTCGCCCGAGATCATGTTCTCGGCGGCGCAGATGGTCCCCTCGACCGCGACCGGGCAGTCGAGCGCCGTGAGGGCGGCGAAGACGCCAAGGACTGCCGCGCCGCCCGCCATGTCGCTCTTCATGTTCAGGATCGCGTCGTGGGGCTTCAGCGAGTAGCCACCGGTGTCGAAGGTGATGCACTTGCCGACCAAGCCGATCACCCGGTCGCTGGCAGCCTTGGCCGGTCGGTAGCGGAGCCGGATCAGGCGCGGCTTGGTGGCGCTCCCCTTGCCGACGCCCAGCATCGAGTGCGCCCCGAGCTGGTCGAGGGCGATCTCGTCGAGGACTTCGACCTCGATACCGGCTTGCTTCGCGACCTTGACCGAGATTTCGGCCATCGTCACCGGGTTGAGCACGTTGCCCGGCTCGTTGCCGAGGTCGCGCGCCAGGGCAACTGCGTCGGCGATCGCCGTGCCCTTCTTGATCGCCGCCTCAGCCGCCTTCGCGGGGAGGTCCGGGTTGACGACGGTGATCGACGCGACCTTGGGGTCGAGCGAGTCCTCCGGCGTTGCCGTGCCGCGATGCTTGGTGAAGGTGTAGAGCGCGAGACTGCTGCCGAGCACCGCGTTGGTGACATTTGCCGCCGTCGACGCGCCGGCCGGCAAGGCAACAGCGAACGAGGCCGCGCCTGCCCGGCGCGCGGCAAGGGCGGCCGCGCCGTAGGCTCGGGAGGTGCCGGCGTCGGACACCCCGTCGGCCGCGCCCAAGCCGACGAGGACCAGCTGGCTGGGCGACAACTTGCCGAGCGTGGGGGCCACCAGCGTCGAAGCCGGTTTGCCGGAGAAGCGCGCGGCGGCCAGCAGCGGGAGCAAGTGTCCGTCCAGCGCACGGTCAATGGCCGCGATCGTCTTGCCCGTCGGCTCGGCATCTTCCACGGTGAGCGGGACGATCAGCGCGTCCGCCTTCGCGGCAAGCGGATTCCCCGACTCGAATGACCAATCCACGGTTGCCTCCTGATGACGACCGACGCGCGACCTCTGTGCCAGACTGGAACTCTACGCCATTCCCGACGCGGGCATCGGCGATTGCCCCGTGCCGGTGGCGATGCTAGCATCGCCGCAGTGGTGTCCGTACACACTCGGGAAAGGAAGGCGCGAAACACCGATGACGGGTCCGAGCAGGGACCAATCCCCGGCCCAACTGGACGAGGCCCGGCTCTGGCAGGCGGTGCTCGAGGATGTCGAGCCGCGCCTGCGACGGGCCAACGTGGACACGTACCTGCGCCCGTGCAGCCTGCTGGGATTCGACGGAGACGTCGCCACCGTCGCCGCCCCGAACAACTTCACCGCGTCGACGCTCGAGACCCGGTTCGCAACCGACATCGAGCGGGCGCTGTCCGCAGTGGTCGGCCGGTCGGTGCGGGCGCGATTCGTCGTCCGCGCCGCGCCGGCACGGGCGGCAACGCGGGAGGAGACGGCAGAGTTGCTGCGGGGCGACGCGGTCGCTCCGGCCCGCCGCACGGTTCCGCCGCGGGCAGGACGCCGGGCAACGGACAGCTCCGGAGAGGGCGGCCGGGTTCCCGAGCCGCGCCAAATCCCGCTGGCCCCGACGCCGGCGCACGGCCTGCTCTCGCGGTACACCTACGAGACGTACGTGGTCGGGTCCTCGAACCGATTCGCCCACGCGGCGTCGTTGGCGGTGGCCGAGCACCCCGGCGGCAAGTACAACCCCTTCTTCGTGCATGGGGGGGTGGGGCTCGGCAAGACGCACCTGATGCACGCCATCGGGCACGCGGCGCTGGCGTCAGTGCCGCGGCTCCGGGTGTCGTACGTCACGTCGGAGAAGTTCACCAACGACCTGATCAGCGCCATCCGGCAGCAGCGGACGGACGAGTTCCGCTCCCACTACCGCCAGATCGACATTCTGATGATTGACGACATCCAGTTCATCGCCGGCAAGGAGAGCACGCAGGAGGAGTTCTTCCACACCTTCAACGCGCTCTACCAGAGCGGCAAGCAGGTGATCATCACCAGCGACAAGCCGCCGAAGGCGATCGCCTCGCTGGAGGAGCGCCTTCGCTCGCGATTCGAGGGTGGCCTGATCGCCGACGTGCAGCTGCCCGACTACGAGATGCGGACGGCGATCCTGCGGCAGAAGGGCGAAGAGCTCGGGGTGCTGCTGCCCGGGGACGTGGTCGAGTACATCGCCCAGAAGGACCAGAGCAACATCCGGGAGCTCGAGGGCGCGTTGAACAAGGTGATCGCCCGATCTCAGCTGACCCACGTGCCGATCACGCTCCCGCTCGCGATGGAGGCCCTGACCGAAGCCTCGTTCGGGGCTCGCAGGCGGCCGGTGACGAGGTCCGGGGTCATCGACGCGGTCGTTCGGCACTACGGGGTCGAGTTTCAAGCGCTTGCCGGGCGGTCGCGCACCAAGGAGATCGTGGTGCCGCGGCAAGTGGCGATGTACCTGCTGCGCGAGGAAACGGGGGCGTCGCTGCAGGAGATCGGCGTCGAGCTCGGCGGCCGCGACCACACGACGGTGCTGCACGGCATTCGGCAGGTCGAGCGGGCTCTCGGAACGGACGCCGGGTTCCGTTCACAGGTGCTGGCGATCCGGGAGGCGATCTTCGCCGCGCCGGGGTAGTCCGCGCCCTACGAGCCGCCGCTGATCGAGCCGATGTAGGCACCGACGTTGTTGATCTGCACGTCGCTGACTTCGGTGTCCTTGTACGCGCCGGGGGGCGTGTGGCCGTCGCCGGTGCGGATCATGGCGCGCAGCTTGTCAGGCGTTAGGTCCGCAGTGGATTCGGGCTTCGAAAGGTCCGGCCCCATGCCGCCGGCCGAGTGGCACCCGGCGCACTGGAACTCGAAGGTCTGCTTGCCGAGCGCGACATCGCCCATGGCGAGCAGCGAGCTGCCGCCGCCGGCACTCTCGTCCTGCGCGGCCTCGGTCGCTCGCTTCACGGCCTCGGCGGTTTGGGCAGCGAGCTGTTCGGCGGAGGGTGTGGGGGTCGGCGTGATGCCGAGGACCTGGTTGATCTGCTCCTCGGTGGCGCGACCGCACGCCGCGAGGCCGAACGCGAGCGAGATGACCGTGATCAGGATCGCGACCCGTCGACGCATCGCTGCCTGCACCTTCATGTCGTGCGCGCGCCGCCGGGCGTCGTGCGCAGGCGTACACCGGAGAGCGACTGTGGCATCACCCGAACATCAAGACAGGATGGCCGACGATACCAACCGGACCGGGGCGTGTCAAACCTGTGGCGAGTCGCCGATGGTCCCGGTGGCCGGAGGAGAAGCATGCCAACGTGACCAAGTGAACCCGCCGATGCCAGCCATCACCAGCCCGGCGCTGACCCAGAGCGCCGCCGGGAACGGCCCGATGTAGAGGCTGTCGGTCCGCATCCGCTCGATCACGAAGCGGGCGACGCCGTAGGTGACGAGGTACAGCCAGAGACCGTCGCCTTCCCGCAGACGGCGCGAGCCGGGAATGTTAAGGGCGACCCAGGTGAGGAGCGCGGCGTTGAGCAGGTCAAAGATCGACTCGTAGAGGAAGGTCGGGTGGAAGTGGGTCGCGGCGGCGAACTCCGCCGGCCGGTGCGCGGCGTCGATGGCAACACCCCACGGCAGGTTGGTGGGCCGGCCGAAGGCTTCCTGGTTCGCCCAGTTGCCCCACCGGCCGACGGCTTGCGCCAGCGCGACGCCGGGCATCACCACGTCGATCCAGGCGAGATAGCGCTCACCGTGGCGGCGGCAGAGCCAGATGGCGGCCAGGGTGCCGAAGAGCAACGCGCCGTGGACCGTCATGCCGCCGAGCCGGATGTTCCACGCTTCGCTGGGGTGGGCAACGAAATAGTCGGCCCGCAGCAACACGTAGTAGAGGCGGGCGCCGATCAGGGCGGCGAAGACGACCCACGGCGCGGCGTCGAGGACGAACCCGGCGTCCATGCCGCGACGGTTGGCGACCCAGCCGATCAGCCAGAGGCCGGCGACGATGCCGGCGAGGATGAAGAGGGCGTACCACCGGATCGAGATGCTGCCAACGCTGAACGCGACGGGGTCGGCGGGCGACGGCATCGCGGTCAGGCCCTCGCGGCGCGACCGGGTGCGGGGAGGGCGTTCACCGGCCGGCCAGGAAGGCGTCGAGTTCGCGGCGTGTCGGAAGCCCCTCCCACGCGCCGCGCTTCGTGGTCGCCAGCGCGCCTGCCCCGGAGGCGAAGGCGATGTCGGCGCTTGTCGGATCGGCCCAGTTCCGTTCGTGCAGTCGGGTCAGGAGGGCGGCGGTGAAGGCGTCGCCCGCGCCCGTGGGCTCGACGGCGTCGACGACGAAGGCTGGCACGTGGCGGACTTGCGGATTGCCGCGGCTGGCGAACCACGCCCCGCGAGCGCCGTCGGTCAGCACGACGATCCTGACCGGGGTGGTGCCCAGCAGGTGGGACACGATCTGGTCGGGGTCGGTCAACCCGAGGATGCCAGAGGCGTCGTCGACACTGAGCTTGACGACCGTGGTGTGCTCGAGCACTGCCGCGCAGGCTGCCTTCGCTTCGGCGAGGTCGGGCCAGAGTGTCGGTCGCAAATTGATGTCGAAGCAGACGACGACGCCCGAACCGGCCGCCCGACGGGCGGCCTCCTCGATGGCGCCGCGCGACGGCATGGCGGCGAGGGCAACCGAGCCGACGACGATCGCGTCGCGCGACGGGATGTCGGCATCCCCGACCTGCGCGCCCGAGAGCTGGATGTCCGCACCGCGCAGCAGCCAGAAGTGGCCGTCGCCCCGGTGATCCTTCCACGCGAACGCCATGGTGGTCGGCGCGACCGGTGTGGTGGCGAGGGTTGACGTGTCGACGCCTTGGTCCGTGAGGCCTTGTCGAAGCCGCCTGCCGAACGGGTCGTCGCCGACGACGCCGCAGAACGCGGCGTCCGCGCCGAGTCGCGCCGAGGCGACGGCGACGTTCGCGGGCGCGCCGCCCATCCGGGCAACGAGGTCGGACGCCGTCTCGAGCGACGGGGAGCCGTCGGCGACGATCAGGTCGATCAGCGTCTCGCCGATGGACAGGAGCCGCGGTCGACGAGGTGCGCTGGCGGCCGGGCCGGCGGTCGATGGAGTCGGACGCGCCATCCGGTCAGTCCCCCGCCCGCGATTGCGACACGCTCGCGTCGCGGCGGACCTCGTAGACGTCGCGGACGCCTTCCAGCTTCTGGAGGATGCGGCTCAGCTTGCTGATCCCCTCGACCTCGACCGTGGCGAGCAGCGTGACCGTGCGGTCGTCGTGCGTGGTCGTCAGGACCGAGACGATGTTGACCTTGTCGTCGGCGAGGAGCGTGCTGACGTCCTTCAGCAGGCCGACCCGATCCCAGGCACGAACCCGGATGGTGACCGGGAAGGTTTCCTCGCCGCGGTCGCCCCACGTCACCGCGATCAGCCGTTCGGGGTCGTTGAGGCCGGTGACGTTCGGGCAGTCTTGCCGGTGGACGGTGATGCCGCGGCCGCGGGTGACATAGCCGATGATCTGGTCGCCGTTGACCGGCTTGCAGCAGGTGGCGAGATTGGTCAGCAGGTCGCCGACGCCGAGCACTTGGAGGCGAGCGGGCGTGCGCGGCACCTCGATGTTCGGGGCCGGGACGAGGACGTCCTTCTCGCGGTTGAGGTCGAGCCGGGTGGCGATTTGCTGCGGCGAGACCGCGCCGTAGCCGATCGCGGCTAGGAAGTCGTCGAGCTTGCCGTACTGCGGGAAGACCTTGAGGATCTCCTCCGGCCGGAGGTCGAGACTGAGCCGACGCAGCTCTCGCTCGAGGATTTCCTTGCCTTGGCTGATGTTCTCGTCGCGCTCCTGGCTGCGGAACCAGCGGCGAATCTTCTCCCGGGCGGAGGCGGTGGTGACGTACTCGGAGGAGGCGAGGAGCCAGTCGCGGCTGGGTCCGACCTTCGACTTGCTGGTCTGGACCTTGACGACCTGGCCGTTCTGCAGCTTGTAGTTGAGCGGCACCATCTGGTCGTTGACCCGGGCCCCGACGCAGCGGTGGCCGACCTCGGTGTGGATGCGGTAGGCAAAGTCGACCGGCGTCGCGCCCGAGGGCAACTCGATGATGTCGCCGTCGGGGGTGAAGACGTAGATCATCTCTTGGAAGACGTCGGACTTGAGCGACTCGACGAATTCCTCGGCGTCGGCGACCTGATCGCGCCAGTCCATCAGTTGTCGCAGCCAGGCGACCTTGGCCTCGACGCGCGCGTCGACCTTGCCGCCTTCCTTGTAGCGCCAGTGGGCGGCGACGCCGTACTCGGCGATGCGGTGCATCTCGTAGGTGCGGATCTGGATCTCGATCGCACGCCCCTCCGGCCCGATCACCGCGGTGTGGAGCGACTGGTAGAGGCTTTCCTTCGGGGTGGCGATGTAGTCGTCGAACTCGCCGGGGATCGGGTGCCACATGGCGTGGATGATGCCGAGCGCGCCGTAGCAGTCCTTCCGGTCCTCGACCAGCACCCGGAGGCCGATCACATCGTAGATCTCGTCGAGGCTGCGGTGCTTCTGGAGCATTTTGCGGTAGATCGAGTAGATGTGCTTCGTCCGGCCGGTGATCTCGGCGACGATGCCGGCGGATTCGAGCGCGCCCTTCAGCTCCGCCTGAACCGCGGCCATGTACGGCTCGCTGTCCTTCGCGCGCTTGGCGAACTCGGCGCTGAGCGTCGACCACGCGTCAGGCGTGATGTAGCGAAAGGCGAGGTCCTCGAGCTCGGACTTGACCTGCCAGATGCCGAGACGGTTGGCGAGCGGCGCGTAGATCTCCGCGGTTTGCTGCGCGATGCGCAACTGCTTGTGCGGCGGCAACGCTTCGAGGGTGCGCATGTTGTGGAGGCGGTCGGCCAGCTTGATCAGTACCACGCCGATGTCGTCGACCATCGCCAGGAACATCTTGCGGAGGCTCTCGGCTTGGTTCGCCTTCTCGCGCGAGGCGGCGGTCGACCCGTCGTCGCTGGTCCAAGGCAGGCGACCGAGCTTGGTGACGCCGTCGACGAGCTTGGCGATCCGTGGGCCGAACATCGCCTCGATCTGGGGAAGGGTCGCCGCGGTGTCCTCGACGGTGTCGTGCAGCACCCCGGCGGCGATCGTCTCCGGGTCCATCTGCATCTTGGCGAGGATCTTGCCGACCTCGATCGGGTGGACGACGTAGGGTTCGCCCGACTTCCGGAGGTCGCCGTCGTGGGCAGAGATGGCGAAGTCGACCGCTCGCCGCACGACGTCCGTCTGCTGGCCCGCAGGGAGGTCGTCACAGAGGGCGACCAGCTCGTCCGCCAGCAAGCGCACAGACAGCGGCACCACGGTTGCCGTCTCGTCGATCGGCACCGCGACCAACTGAGGTTCTGGAGGTGCGTCACGCTTTCGCTTGCGGGCCATGGATGGTGTGCTGCTCGGGGTTGCCATGCGCCCCCGGTCACTCATGCAATCGTCACGATCATCAACGGTGGCGCGGGGAGTGTATGCGACCGTGAGAGGCCCGGTCAATCGGAACCGTGAGCGGAGGTCCCGGTCGTCGCGACGGCCGCGACGGGGATCGCCCTCGACCCAGCGTGCTAGCATCGACTGACGATGCGACGGCCGTGTACCGATCCGGAGAAGGGTTGCGCCGGGGATGCCTGACCAGAACCTGGACCGACTGTTCCAGCCCGACGAAGTGCGGACGATCATCGCGCGCCACGATCGGAGGCTGGGCACGGAAGAGGTGGCCTTGAGTGAGGCGTCCGGTCGCGTTCTGGCGGTCGACCTCGTCGCCGACGAGGACCATCCGCCGTTCCGGGCGGCGACGATGGACGGGTTCGCCGTGGTCGCGCACGACGGTTCGCCGTGGCGCGAGATCATCGGCGAGCAGACGGCCGGCTTCGTGCTGGACGTCGAGGTGACCCCCGGCACGGCTGTGCGGATCACCACCGGGGCGCCCGTGCCCGCCGGCGCGGACGCGGTTGTCAAGGTTGAGGCGACCGAGCCGGCCGAGCAGAACCACGTCGTCATCCTGCAGGAGGACGTCGAGGACGGCGAGAACGTCCGGCAGGTCGGGGCCGACCTGCGGCGCGGCGATGTCGTCGTGCCGGCCGGGGTCCGACTCGGCCCGGCGGAACTCGGCCTGGCCGCGGGGCTCGGCGCGAACCCGCTGCCGGTGAGTCAGCGGCCGCGCGTCAGCATCCTGTCGACCGGCGACGAGCTGGTGGAGCCCGGATCACCGGTTGGGCCGGGCCAAATCTACGACGCGAACCGATTCAGTCTGATTGCCGCGGTTAAGCAGGCTGGAGCGGAGGTCATCTGGGCCGGCAAGGGGCCGGACGAATTGGCAGCCCTGCGGGACGTGCTCCGGGAGCGGATCGCCGCCAGCGACGTGGTGCTGACCAGCGGCGGCGTGTCGATGGGCGAACTCGACCTGATCAAGCCGTTGCTCGGCGAACTGGCGACGGTGCACTTGCGCCGCGTGTTCATGAAACCGGGCAAGCCGCTGAACTTCGCGACGGCGGGCGAGACGCGCATTTTCGGCCTGCCCGGCAACCCGGTTTCGGCGCTGGTGGCGTTCGAGGTGTTCATTCGGCCGATGTTGTTGCGAATGACGGGCGCGACCGAGACGGAACGCCCGGTCGTGCCCGTCCGTCTCGCCCAGCCTGCCGATCCGGCAGACCGGATCGAGTACCAGCGGGCCGTGGTCGAGGTCGGCGCTGACGGCATGCTGACGGCCCGGACCAACGGGCTGCAGGCGTCGTCGCGGCTGGCGTCCTTCCTCGGGGCGAACGCGCTCCTCATCGTGCCGCCGCGCGAGCGCGTGTACGAGCGAGGGGAGAACCTCCACGCCATGCTGCTCAGCACGCCACGGCAGGCGGACGCCCGCTCGAACTGACTTCGGCATCAGTCGGTGTTGTCGGCTTCCTCGACGAGATAGGTGGCTGGGTCGAGTCCGTCGCGCAGCCGCTTGCGATGGACGATGTACGCATGCTTCGGCGTCATGCCGGCGCGCGTGTAGAGGCGGGGGGCACCGGTCTCGTTCTCGGAGTCGACGCTCAAGCTCGCCAGTCCGAGGCCGAGGTCGCTGCCGACGCCGAACAACTTGGTGATCAGGGCGAGCGCGACCCCGCGCTGGCGCCATGGTGCACGGACTCCGACCGTGTCGACCCAGAGTTCGCCGGGGAGTGCCCGACCGAGTGCCGCGCCGATCACCTCGTCGCCTTCGGTGGCGATCAGCCAGAGTCGGGGGTCCCAGCCGGGTGCCTCGACGAACCCCTTGAACCGCTCCAGCGTGCCCGGCGGGCGGCCCCAGCTGTCGCGGAACGCCTCCTCGACGGCCTCGAAGGTGGGAACGAGGTCCCGTTCGGGGTCGAACTGGCGGACCACCACGCCGTCAGCGACCGGTGCGGCATCTGGGCGCACGACAAGCGACCGGTGCATGGTGTTGATCTGGCGTTCGGGGACGTAGCCGAGCGATCCCAGCAGCCGGAGAGCCGACGGGTTCGTCGTGGGGATGTATTGCTGGACGATCACGGCGTAGCCGGCCGGGGCGACTGGCAGCCTGGCACGGGCCATCGCCTCGCCCCACTCGACGATGGCGGTGCCGAGGCCGCGGCCGCGGTGCGCCGGGGCGACGTCCGCGTAGACGGAGTGGACGAGATTGCGGCGTGCCATCGTGTCGGCGAACGCGGCCGGCTCGCCGTCGACGGTGCGAATCAGGAGGACGTCGTTGGCGAGGTCGACGCCATGCCAGTCGGAGAGGAGTTCCTCTATCGTCATCTCGGCCGCGCCGAGGTCGACCGTCTGGGCAGCGGTGGCGATGGCGACGATGTCGGCGGCGTCGGCCTCGGTGACGGGTGCGCGCACGTAGCCGTCCGGAAGTCGCGGGTACTGCATGCTCGACGTCTCCCAGCCGATACACTCCGCGTTGGTGCGCGACCAGTCACGCGCGCACGGGAGGATACCGTGATGGCCAGAGGCGAGCCGACGTTCGGCGTCAGTGACGTCGAGTACAACCTGATCACCACCCTGAGCAACCTGCTGCAAGGCGAGTTGGTGATGGCGAACTACGAGGAGGACGCGCGCGACGCCGGCGACGATGAAACGGCGCGTCTGTTTCGTGAGATGCGGGAGCAGAACCGGCGGTTCGCGGTGCGGTGCCGCAAGGAACTGCTGCGCCTGATCTCCGCGGGTCAGTAGCGGGTTCCGGGGGCAGGCCAGCATGGGGCAACCGCCGATCGAGGTCCGGGTGCGGTACTTCGCGATGGTCCGCGAACTGCTCGGGACGAGCGAGGAGACCCGAACGGTCGAAGCCGGCACTTCGGTCGGTGCGTTGCTCGACGCGATCGTCGCCGAGCATCCTCGGTTGGCCGGGGCCAAGCGGACGACGATGCTGATGGTGAACCGCAAGTACGCCGAGGTCGACCATGTGCTGGCGAACGGTGACGAAGTGGCGTTGATTCCGCCGGTGAGCGGCGGCGAGCCGTGTCGCTACCGGGTGCAGTCGGAACCGATCGACCGGGAAGCGGTCGAGGCGCTGGTGGCCCATCCCGCGGCCGGGGCGGTGGTCACCTTCGTCGGTGTCGTTCGCGACCATGCGCGCGGACGCATGGTGCTCTGGCTTGACTACGAAGCGTACCCGGAGGCGGCGGAAGCGATGCTCGCCCGGATCGGGGCGGAGATCTCCGAGCGCTGGGGCATCGAAAACGTCGCGATCACCCATCGGACAGGAGCGCTGCAAGTCGGGGAGCCAAGCATCGTCATCGCGGTGGCAAGTGCCCACCGGCAGGTGGCGTTCGCGGCGTGTCAGTACGCCATTGAGCGGGTCAAGGAGATCGTCCCGATCTGGAAGAAGGAGCACTACGCCGACGGGGCGGTCTGGATCGGCAGCGAGGCGGACTATCAGCGGGAAGCCCGAGCGGAATCGACCGCCGACTAGAAGCCTGCCCTGAGTTCGGTCACGGGCAGGCGGAGACTGCCGCCTGCCGTTGCTGGTCGCCACCTCTTCTTCCCCGGTCCAGAATCTTGGCACATGACGGCTCGGACCATGCTCAGGTGGTCCTTGATCCGCGCACCCGGTTTCTTCGCGCGGATGACCGAGCCTTCGAGTTGAAATTCTTGATATACAAATATAGAATTATGGCGACCGTCTGGGCGTGACCCTAGCGAAGGACGTGTGGACCATGGCAAGCAGTGCGAGCAAGATCGGCGAGCGGGCCGACGTGAGTCTGACTGAGCGGCGACGACGGCCGCGGATCGCGGAGGATGCCACCGAGCTGATCGGCAACACGCCGCTGGTGAAGTTCTCCCGATTCGCCGGCGGGCTGCCGGGCACGGTGGTCGGCAAGCTGGAGTCGTTCAGCCCGGGCTATTCGGTGAAGGACCGGATCGGCGTCGCGATGATCGACGACGCCGAGCGCCGCGGGTTGATCACCCCCGGCAAGACGACGATCGTCGAGCCGACGAGCGGCAACACGGGCATTGCCCTCGCCTGGGTCGCTGCCGCTCGCGGCTACCGGCTGATCCTGACGATGCCGGAGAGCATGAGCCTCGAGCGCCGGGTCCTGCTGCTCGGCTTCGGCGTCGACCTGGTGCTGACGCCGGCCTCGGAAGGCATGGTCGGGGCCGTGCGGCGGGCGGAGGAGATCGCGGCCTCGACGCCGGACTCGTGGGTGCCGCAGCAGTTCGAGAACGAGGCCAACCCGGAGATCCACCGGCGGACCACCGCGGTCGAGATCTGGGAGGACACGGCGGGAGAGGTCGACATCCTCGTCGCCGGCATCGGCACCGGCGGCACGATCACTGGGGCCGGGCAGGTGCTGAAGCACCTGAAGCCGAGCGTGCGGGTGGTGGCGGTCGAGCCGACGGAGTCGCCGATCTTGGCGGAAGGTCGGTTCGGTCCCCACAAGATCCAAGGGATCGGTGCCAACTTCGTGCCCAAGGTGCTCGATCGCGACGTCTACGACGAGATCGTGCTGATCGACTCGGCGACGGCGATCGCCGCCCAGCAGGAACTGATGAGGAGCGAGGGCGTGCTGGCCGGTATCTCCGGCGGTGCGGCGGCGGCCGCAGCCCGGGAACTCGCCGCGCGCGAGGAGAACCGCGGCAAGCTGATCGTGGCAGTGCTCCCCGACACCGGCGAGCGGTACCTGAGCACGGTCGCCTTCGACGAGCCGAGGCAGCGGGCGACCGGTCTGACGGTCGGCTCGTAGCCGGAGGCATTGCGGCGCTGGCTCCGAGCCGATGGAGCTCGCAAACACGAGAAGGGGGGGCGGGGCTGAAGCCCCGCCCCCCCTTCTCGTGTCGTCGGCTCGCGTTACGTCGCTACGAGCAGCCGAGGCTGTTGCCGCAGTTGAGGCACTTGTAGCACGCGCCGTTCCGGACCGTGATGTGCCCGCAGACGTCGCAGAACGGCGCGTCGCCCATCATCTCCGAGAGGTGGACGTCGAGCATGTTCAGTGACGTCGTTCCCTCCAGCAGCGCGGTGACGGTGCGGGCCGGCTCTGTCTCGGCTGCGTGGCCGTGCCCGTTCCCATTGGCCGAGGGGCGGTGGCCGTTGCCGCCAGAGCCGGTCGGCGACACTGCGGCCGCAGCCTCGACGGTGGGCGGCGTGGCCGGGGCGTCGTCCTCGACCAGTTCCGGCTGGACTTGGGCGAGGTCGGTGCGGCCGAGGTACTCGATCCCGAGCACGCGGAAGACGTAGTCGATGATTGACGTCGCCATCTTGATGTTGGGGTGGCCGGTGACCATCCCCTGCGGCTCGAACCGGGTGAAGGTGAAGGTGTCGACGAACTCCTCGAGCGGCACCCCGTACTGGAGGCCCTTCGAGATCGAGATGGCGAAGCAGTTGATCATCGAGCGGAAGGCCGCGCCCTCCTTGTGCATGTCGATGAAGATCTCGCCGAGCTTGCCGTCCTCGTATTCTCCGGTGCGGAGGAAGACCTTGTTGCCGGCCACCCGGGCCTCTTGGGTGAACCCGCGCCGCTTGGCCGGCAGGCGTCGGCGGAACGGCTTCGGGACGGCGGGCGCGGGGGACGCGGCGGCGACCAGCACCGCTTGCTCGGCCTTGGCCGCGGCGACCGCGTCGTCGATCCGCTGCTGGATCGCGGCCTCGCGCTCGGCCTCGGCCGCGGCGTCGTCCTCCTTGTCGGTGTCGCTGCGGGCCGAGAGCGGCTGGCTGAGCTTCGAGCCGTCGCGGTAGAGGGCCATCGCTTTGAGGCCGTTGCGCCAGCTCTCGCGATAGGCCTCGATGACGTCGTCGACGGTCGCTTCGTGCGGCATGTTGATCGTCTTCGAGATCGCGCCGGAGAGGAAGCTCTGGGCGGCGCTCATCATCCGGATGTGACCCATGTGGTGAATGAAGCGGGTGCCGGTCTTGCCGCACTTGTTGGCGCAGTCGAAGACCGCGAGGTGCTCGCCCCGCAGGAAAGGCGCGCCCTCGACGGTCATCGTGCCGCAGACGTGGCGGTTGGCCTCCTCGATCTGCCGCTTGCTGAAGCCGAGGGCGGCGAGGAGGTCGAAGCCCGGGGCGGTCGCCTGCTCCGTCGACACGCCGACGCGGCGCAAGGCATCCTCACCGAGTGTCCAGGCGTTGAAGGCGAAGCCGAGCTCGAAGACGCCGGGGAGCGCCCGCTCGATCGCGTCGACATCGGCATCGACGAGACCGCGGGCGACCAGGCTGGTGCGGTTGATGTGCGGTGCGTCGGCGAGGGAGAGCGTGCCGAGCACATACCTCAGAATGGCCTGCCGCTCGCGCTCGTCGTAGCCGAGGTTGCGCAACGCCGGCTCGAGGCTCTGGTTGGCGATCTTGAAATAGCCGCCGCCGGCGAGCTTCTTGAACTTGACGAGCGCGAAGTCGGGCTCGACGCCGGTGGTGTCGCAGTCCATCAGCAGGCCGATGGTGCCGGTCGGGGCGAGCAGGGTGGTCTGCGCGTTGCGGTAGCCGTGCGTCTCGCCGAGCTCAAGCGCCCGGTCCCACGCGGCGCGGGCGGCTCCGAGGAGATCGGCCGGGGCGAGTGCCGGGTCGATGGCCATCGGCAAGACGGACAGCCCTTCGTACTCCTCGGCCGGCGCGTGGCGGGCGGCGCGGCGGTGGTTGCGGACGACGCGCAGCATCGGCTCGCGGTTGGCGGGGAACTCGGGGAACGGGCCGAGGTGGGCGGCGAGCTCCGCCGACGTGGCGTAGCTCTCGCCCGTCATCAGGGCGGTGACGGCCCCGGCGTAGGCGCGCGCCGCCTCGGAGTCGTACGGCATGCCGAGGAGCATCAGGACGGTGCCGAGATTGGCGTAGCCGAGCCCGAGCGTGCGGTAGTCGTACGAGAGGCGGGCGATCTCCTCGCTCGGGAACTGCGCCATCAGGACGCTGATCTCGAGGACGATGGTCCAGAGGCGCACCGCGTGGCGATAGCCGGCGATGTCGAACTCACCGGTGTCGACGTCGAGGAACTTGAGCAGGTTGAGCGAGGCGAGGTTGCAGGCGGTGTTGTCGAGGAACATGTACTCCGAGCAGGGGTTGCTGGCGTTGATGCGGCCGCCCGCCGGGCTGGTGTGCCACTCGTTGATGGTGGTGTCGAACTGCAGACCCGGGTCGGCGCAGTGCCACGCCGCGTCGGCGATCTGCTGCCAGAGGTCGCGGGCGCGCACCGTCTTGCTGACTCGGGTCGGGTCGGTGCGCCACCGGAGTTGCCAGTCGGCGTCGCGCTCGACCGCCTCGATGAAGTCGTTGGAGACGCGAACCGAGTTGTTGGAGTTCTGGCCGGAGACGGTGGCGTAGGCCTCGCCGTTGAAGTCGGAGGAGTAGCCGGCGGCGATCAGGGCGGCGACCTTCTTCTCCTCGTCCACCTTCCAGTTGACGAACTTCTCGACGTCCGGGTGGTCGATGTCGACGATCACCATCTTCGCGGCGCGGCGGGTGGTGCCGCCGCTCTTGATCGCGCCGGCAGCGCGGTCGCCGACCTTCAGGAAGCTCATCAGGCCGGACGAGGTGCCGCCGCCGGAGAGCGGCTCGCCCTCGCCGCGGATCGACGAGAAGTTGGTGCCGGTGCCGGAGCCGTACTTGAAGATGCGGGCCTCGCGCACCCAGAGGTCCATCAGGCCACCGGGCTCGACGAGCGAGTCGTTCACGCTCTGGATGAAGCAGGCGTGCGGCTGGGGCCGGGTGTAGGCGTCGCTGCTGGCCACCACGTCGTTCGTGGCGGGATCGACGTAGTAGTGGCCCTGCGCCGGGCCGGTGATGCCGTAGGCCCACGCGAGGCCGGTGTTGAACCACTGCGGCGAGTTCGGCGCGGCCATCTGGTTGACCAGCATGTGAGCCAGCTCGTCCTCGAACGCTGCGGCGTCGCCGGCGGTGGCGAAGTAGCCGTGCTCCTCGCCCCACCACCGCCAGCAGCCGGCGAGGCGGCCGATGACTTGCCGCGCGGATCGCTCCGGCCCGAGGACCGGGTTGCCGGCCGAGTCGCGCAGCGGCTGGCCGTCCGGTCCGACCTGGGGCACCCCCGCCTTGCGGAAATACTTGGAGACCATGATGTCGGATGCGACCTGTGACCAAGCGGCCGGCACCTCGGCGTCCGCCATCTCGAAGACGACCGAACCGTCCGGGTTGGTGATCCGGCTGGTGCGGCGCGTCCACTCGACCGCGTCGAGCGGGTGCTCGCCCGCGACGGTGAAGTGCCGCTCGATGGTCAAGCCGGTGCCCGCGCCGCGGGCCATGTCGCCGACTGCCGGATCACCCGTCTGCTTCCGCTTGCTCGCCACAGTCCACATCCCGCTCGGGACCGCCAATCGGTCCCACGACTGCCGTTCGGCGCGCTGGCCGATGCCGAGTCCGGTCCCTGACGGCGACTCGCCCGCCGCTCCTGCGGTGGCAGGAGTCGGTGTGGAGGATCGTCGCGTCCGTGAGGGAACCCGGTCTTGGTGCCCTGTGGGGACGGGCACGCAAGATGTAGTATACCTCGGTTGCGGAGTAGCACAAGATGTGCCTGACGGTCATCGGCGTGCACGATTGCCGCCCATGTACGGCCAGAACGTACGTACAGTAGCACGGCGGTTGCGAACGGGGAAGCCCCGGCTTGCCGGGGCGGTCGAGTTGTCGTCGAACCTGCGTGACGCGCCAAGGTCGGGCGCGGGGAAGGTGGCCAAGACGCCCGGGATCGGCTCGCAAACCCTGAGAGACCGGACCGGCAACAGCACCTGTCGCACCCGAGGAGCCGCACCCTCAGGCCTCGGGGCAGAGTCGACTGGTTCGGCACAGGTGTCATCTTGGCAGGACCCAGTCGTGCAACGCCCCGACAGTCGCTACGCCTGTACCCGGCGGGCGACACTGGGGGGCACGACGTCGTCTACGATTGCGCGGCTCGCGTCGACGGTCGGACTGAATCTTCCGGCCGTCGACCCAAACCCGCGACGCGTTCGCCTCCGACCGGCCGCCGGGGCGCCAGAACGGAGCCAACCGTGCCCGACGTCGTGCTCTCCGACCTCTTGGCATGGGAGCCCAGACTGCACGATGCGCGGCGCAAGCGACACGATGCCGATCCCGAAGTGAGCTGGGTGATCTCGGCGCGGCTGCTGCCACCGATGTTGCCGAGCCTCCGCGGGGGGGAGGTCGTCGTTCTGTCCGAGAGCGCTCTCCGGGCCGTGGGACCGGGGATCGAATCGTTGTGCGGCCATCTGGTCGAGGCTCGGGCGGCGGCGGCGGTCGTGCCGGCCGGCTGGCGATGTGGACCGGGCACAGCGCTGCCAGCCGACTTGATCTTCCTCGACTGGCACGGCAGCCAACTCGGCCCGGAAGCCGAATCAGAGATGAACCGGCACCTCACCGAACGGCGCGGGGCCATGTACCGGGCAGGCATGGAGTTCGGGCGGATGCTGACGTCAATGACGACTGCCGGCGCAGCGGCCGAGGAGCTGGTTCGGCGCACCGCGGCGACCGGCCACCGGGTGGAGCTGCGGTCGCGGACCGGGACCGTGCTTGCCTCAGCAGGACCGGCTCCGGGGGAGAGTCCGGGGCGCGTTGCCGAAGTGGAGCTCCGGTCCGGGAGCCGGTTGCTGTTGGTGCCGCCTGACAGCGGCGAGAACGCGATCAACCGCATCTACGCCGAGCGTCTCGGCCTCGCCTTGGAGGCCACCGCGAGCCGAGCGGAGCGCGAGCGGCCGCGTGGTCCGGTCCGGGCGGATGCGATTCGCGCGCTGGTGACGCGAGAGACTCCGTTGCCCGCGACGGACCTCAGCGCAGTCGCGGCTCGCTTGGCGATCCCCCTCGACGGATCGTACCGCGTGCTGTTGACCGTTCCGGAGCATGGGCGTGCATCGGCCGAGGGCAGGCTGGGAGGTTTCGGGACGTTGCACGAAGCCGGCCGAATCGACGGTGCCGTCGCGTGGCTGGCGGAACTACGGGGTGATCGCGCAAACCTCCGGCCGGCTCCCGCACATCCGGGACTCGCGAGGACGGCGATTTCTGCCCCGGTCGGCTTGGCCGAGGTGCCGACGGCTGCACGTCAGGCGCGGTACGTGCTGCGTCTGCTCGTCTCGGGCGAGATCCCCGGGCCGTTGGCGCGATTCGACGACGTGTCCGGGATGGGGGCGTATCGCCTCCTGTTTGAATTGTGGGGCAATCCGGCACTCAGCGAGTTCGTCCGGGGCATCCTCGGCCGGCTTCCGATGGAGGACCGGCGCGGGGTCTTGCGGGACACGTTGCTCGCGTACCTGCAGGCGGGGGGATCGCAGGTCGAAGCGGCAGTGCGATTGGGGATCCATCGAAACACGCTTGCCTACCGGCTGCGACGCGTGGCCGACGCGACGGGAGCGGACCCGACCGATCCGGCCCGACGTCTCGCGTTCCATCTGGCCTTGGTGGCCTCGCGGCTGCCGGAGCCCCTGTCGCTTCTCGACGGGGACGTGCCATGAGCGGCGCCGGCAGCGTTCCCGCGGTTGAGACGCTGTGCGTCACGTCGGCCGACTGGGACCGGATCGTCGGGCACTTGCGGACGGCGTTGCCGCACGAAGGGGTCGGGCTGCTCGCCGTCGACTCGGCCGACGGACCGACGGCGAACGTCCGCCGTTTCTATCCCGGCACCAACGTCGATGCCTCGCCGGTGCGCTACACGATGGCACCGTCAGAAGTGCTCGCGGCCTTTCGGGACATCGAGTCGGCAGGGCTGCGGTTCGGGGCGATCGTCCATTCCCATCCGGCGACCGCGCCGGTGCCTTCGGACACCGACCGACGCGAGTCGTACTATCCCGATGTCGTGCTGGTGATCGTCGGGCACTTGGCGTCGGATCCCGTGGCTCGGGCATGGCGCCCGATCTCGTCGGAAGCCGGGGACGTGGTCGGGTTCGCGCCGATTGAGCTCTCCATACGAGACGGGCTCGGCCTGAGTCGCGGGATCGGTGCCAGTCGAGTGTCCGGGGCGGGGGTGCGGATGCAGGAGCAGGCTGAAGCGACGCGATTGCCCGAGGACCAGCAACTGCTGCGTGACCTCGCGGCCTTTCCCGACTGGATCCGCCATTTGATCTCTGGCCGGTCGCTGAGCGAACTGCGAGAACCGGCCAGCGACGGCGGCTGGGGCGTGGTCGACAACCTCTGTCACCTGCGGGACTGGCAACGGGTGTTCCTCGAGCGGGCCCGACGCATCGTTGACGAGGACGATCCGGTGCTCGAAGCGCTTGACGACAGCCTGTGGGAGATCGAGCGGAACTACCGCTCCGACGATCCGGCCCGAGCGTTGGCGGAGTTCGCCGAGCTGCGCTCCGAGTTCGTCGCGCTGCTCGACCGTGCCGAGCCTGCCGCGTGGGATCGACCGGGACAGCACACGCTCCGCGGCCCGCTCACGCTCCGGACGGTTGGCGAGCACTTGCGCGAGCATGACCGCGAGCACGACCGACAGTTGCGCAACGTGGTGGCGTGACCGTGCAGTTGAGCAAACCGGGCCCGGATCGTATCCTGCCACGGACGCGAGCAGGGGTTGGAGGACGGCGGCGATGAGCTCGATTTCCCGGTCGGCGGTGGTCCCAGGCACGGATCCGGTGGCGCGGATGACCGAGGACGAGCTGATCATCCGCCTGGCGTTCACCATCAACCACCTGTCACGGTGGCTGACCCCGATCCACGACGATCTTCGCCTCAGGCGGTCGCCGCAGCGGGAGGTCCCTTCGGTGAAGGACCTGCTCCTCCGGATGCGCGACCACGAACTCGATGTCTTCCCGCAGCTCTACGCGATTGCCAACAGCGACCGACCCGACCTCGACTTGTTGCCGCGCTACTCGCGGACGCCTGAGGAGCTTGACTGGGATCGGAGCGCGGCGGTGCTCTCGGTGCTCTCCGAGGTTCGCCGATTGCGCCAGAGCACGGGGTCGCTGCTGCGCAGCCTGCCGAACGACGCGTGGCGCCGTGACGGTCTGAGCCGCACGCGCGGCGACACCACGATCAGGCGGCTGGCCGATGAACTCGCCCGGCACGACAACGAGGTGCTCAGGGAGATGGATCGGTCGCTGCGGATCAGCGGCGCGCGCCAGGGCATCAACACCGTGTCGCGGGCTGGCTTGGACGAACTGCTGGAGTTGCCGGTCTGAGCCGTCGGCCCTGACCGGGGAGGGGCAATGGGGACCGATCCGACCGCTGCTGCGACCCCGAACGCGGAACAGTTGGGGCGCGAGTTCTTCGCGGCGATCGACGCCCGCGATCCACGCCGACTGCGGGCGACGCTGGCCAACCACGCGTCGTTCAAGTCGCTTCCGCACCACGACCTGATTCGGCCGGCGGACGAGATCGTCGCCTACTTCGGGACGGTCGTCTCGTCGTACCCGACGGCCCGCTGGGAAGTCACCGACGTCATCTCTGACGGTGACCGGGCCTGCGTCCAGTTCATCGTGCGCGAGTTCGCGCAGCACCTCGGCAAGGAGAACGTCTCCGAGCAGGTGGCGATCTTCCGCGCCAGCGACGGTCGCATCGTCAGCGTCGTCGGCTACTACGACACGGCGGAGTTCCGGCGGCTCTTCTGGGACGAGGGGTTCGCCTGACCGTTGCCCGGACGGCCCCGAAGGAGTCAGCACCATGGAAACGGGCCGCGTGGCGGGATCGGTCGCCGACCCCGGGCTCGAATCCGATCTCGAGTTCCTGTCGTTCGAGGAGGAGTACGCGCAGTCGCTCGCGAACGAGCGTTTGGCCGCGAACCTGACCCGCTTCCAGCAGTCGTGGCGGCGCGACCGCGGCAACGCGATGGCCCAGATTTCGTTCGAGGAGCTGCGCGGACGGCTGAAAGCCGCCAAGACCGATGTCGTCGCCAATCTGGACCGGTACCTCGACCAGTTCCAGGAAGCGGCTGAGCGGGCCGGCGCGCGCGTGCACCGGGCCGTCGACGCCGACGAGGCCAACCGGATCGTGCGCGACTTGGCGCGAGCCCGGGGGGTGCGCCTGATCGCCAAGTCGAAGTCGATGGTCAGCGAGGAAATCGGGCTGAACCATGCTGTCGCCGCGGACGTCATCCACGCTGCGGAAACCGACCTTGGCGAGTGGATCGTGCAGCTGCGGGGCGAGCGGCCGAGTCACATGGTGATGCCGGCCGTCCATCTCTCGCGGGCCGAAGTGGCCGAGGTGATCGGCAGGACGTTCGACCGCCCGGTCTCGCGAGAGGACGTGGCCGAGCAGGTCGCGATCGCGCGTGACGAGATTCGCAAAGTCTTCTTCGAGGCCGGCATGGGCATGACCGGGGCCAACGCGCTCGTCGCAGAGACCGGCACGGTGATGATGTGCACCAACGAGGGCAACGGTCGCCTCTGCGCGTCGCTGCCTCCCCTGCATGTGGTCCTCGCCGGCATCGAGAAGCTGGTGCCGACCTTCGACGACGCGGTCACCCAGTTGCGACTGCTGGGGCGCTCGGGGACGGCACAACGGATCACCTCGTACTCGACGTTCATGACCGGGCCGACGCCGGGCCACGAGATGCACATCATCCTGCTCGACAACGGGCGACGGTCGATGGCGGCGCGACCGGAGTTCTCCGAGGCGCTGCATTGCATCAGGTGCGCTGCCTGCGCGAATGTCTGCCCGCCCTACCGCGAGGTGGGCGGCCATGTGTTTGGCTACGTCTACTCCGGCGCGATCGGCTTGGTGGTGACGCCGTTCCTGCACGGACTCGACAAGATCGCCGGTCCGCAGAGTCTCTGCCTCTCCTGCAACGCGTGCGAGACCGTCTGCCCGGTCGGCATCCCGCTGCCGCGACAGATTCTCGACGTGCGCGACATGGTGGTGAAGCAGTACGGCCTGCCGCCGGCAAAGCGCGTCGCGCTCGGGGTCTACGCGCGACCGCGCACGACCGACTTGCTCCTGAAGATCGCGCGCCGCGCCGAGAAGACGCTGCGCATGGACTCCGGGCTGGTGCGCGGCCGGAACGTGCCGATCCTGCGAAGCCAGACGCGCTGGCGCTCGCTGCCGACGCCGGCGGTGGTGCCGCTCCATGACCGGGTGAGTTCCGGCGTGCGGCTGCCCGGACATCGACCGGTTGTCCCGAACGCCGCGACCGGGCAGACGGTCGCGGTCTTCGCCGGCTGCATGACCGACTTGCTCTACCCGGAGCAGGGCGAAGCGGTGATCAACACGCTGCGCCACCTGGGCATCGACGTCGTGACGCCGGCCAGCCGGCACTGCTGCGGGCTGCCCGCGTTCAACTCCGGGGACGAACGGCACGCCAAGTGGATGGCCCGGAACACGATCCGATCGCTGGAGCACCTGCGGGCGGACTGGATCCTCTCCGGCAGCGCCAGCTGCACCGCGACGATGCTGCAGGACTACGCACACCTGTTCCGCCACGATCCCGGCTGGGCGCGCCGGGCGTCGGTGCTGTCTGGCAAGATGATCGACTTCACCTCCTTCCTTGACCGCGTCGCCGCGCTGCCGAGCAGGTCGTTGGCGGACGGTCCGCGGCGAGTGCTGGCCTACCACGACTCCTGCCAAGGGATGAACGCGCTCGGTCTGCGCCCGGAGCCGCGCCGCATTCTGACCGACGTGCTCGGGCACGAGGTGCGGGAACTGGCCGAATCGACCCTCTGCTGCGGGTTCGGAGGGGCCTTCTCGTTCCAGCACCCAGAGGTGGCCCATCGTCTGATGGACCGCAAGCTCGACGAGGCGACCCGGACGGGCGCGCCGACGCTGGTGACCGACAACCAGGGCTGCATCATGCATCTGCGCGGCGGCATCGACGTCGAAGGGCGACCCCTCGAGGTGCGCCATCTCGCCGAGATCGTCTGGGAGCGGATCGAGAGCGCGATCGCCAAACAGGGCCAGCCGTGATCGTCTCGTCGACGCTGCCCGCCGGCTGGGTGCCACGAGCGGTCTTCTTCGATCTTGACGACACTCTCTGCGACTACGCTGGAGCGCGGCGGGAGCGATTGCGGCATGCGTTCCTGCAGACCGGGGATCCTCGGCTTGCCGGTTTGCCGGTTGCCGCGATGAACGAACTCATCAGTCGCTCGATTGCCCTTCATCCCCACGGCGTCGACCACTTCCCCGAGTTGCTGACCGCCGAAGGGGTGGGAGACCAAGAGGCGCACGCGCGGGCGATGACGTGGTACCGGACGCACCGGTTCCACGGACTTGCGTTGTTTCCTGACGCAGTCCGGGTGGTCGCGGCGACCCGCTGCGACGATCGGGGGCGCTGTCGTCCGGTCGGCGTCATCACCAACGGACCGGCGGACGTGCAGCGCGCCAAGCTGAACCTGCTCGGCGTCGAGGGCATCGTCGACTTCACGCTAGTCTCGGGGGAGTTCGGCGTCGGCAAGCCCGACCCGGCGATCTTCGGCGAGGCACTTCGCCGGGCCGGGGTGCCGCCTGCCGACTCGTTGATGGTCGGCGACACGCTCGAGTACGACGTTGCGGGGGCGGGCGCGTCCGGTGTGCGCTCCGCTTGGCTGCACGCCGGCGACGGTCGGCGGGGGCCGGGCCAGCCCGTCCCGGATGCGACGATCACCGAGCTGGCGGACGTGCTGACGTTGATCGGCGGCAAGTTGCCTTGACTCGGCGGCCATTCCCGGGCCCGGTGCTACACTCCGGCGGCGGGCGAACGTACGCTACCTCAGACTGCCGACGACGCCCTGCCCGGGCAGATCGGGTCGGGTGGGATTGAAGTCTCTTGGCTCGCTGTGGACCAAGGCGACCGGCAGTTCTTGGTGGCTTGCATCGGTCGCGACCGTGGACACGCCCGGGTGGCGCAGGAGTGGGACATTGGCCAAGCCGGGAGATGGGGTGCGGCGCTCACGACGCTCGGTGCTCGTTGCGGCTTCGCAAGCCGCCGTTGCTGTCGCGACGGCCGTCTTGGAGCGACACGAGCCTCGTCACGCCGCAGCCCAATCGGCAACTCCCGCCGTCGGGTCGGCTCATGGAACCTCTGATGCCGAGCCGTCCCCTGAGCGGACGGGCCGAGGTGGCGCGCTGCAGGTGATCCGCGACCAGAAGCCGCGCTACGTGAGCGCCCACAAGTCCGGCGGCGGACTCACCATGGTTCGGCCTCGGCCCGCCAGCCGGTCGTTCAACCCGGTGGCGGCGCAGCCCGATCCTCAGGTAGTCGTCAGCTACCTCGAGCCCTTGCTTCGGCCGGACCCGGTCAGCATGGAACCGCAACCATGGCTGGCGACCGGGTGGTCGTGGAGTGACGACCTGCGCTCGATGGCGGTGACGCTGCGAACCGACGTCCGCTGGCACGACGGCACCCTGTTCACCGCGGCAGACGTCGTCTACTCGTTGCTCGCGCTGAGGGACGATCCGTCCAGCATCGTTGCCAACGCGTTTGCGGCGGTGAAGGACGTGGTGGCGGTCGACGATCACACGGTGGCGATCTCACTCACCGAGCGCGACGGCAACCTTCCGCTCAACGCGCTGACCCAGCCGATCTTCCAGCGCGCCCAGTTCGAGACCGCGACCGCGGCCGTCAGCGGCGGCCTGGACGGCATCGACTGGGACGGATGGGCCCCGCTCGGCACCGGACCGTGGCGGGTGAAGACCTACGACGACGAAAAACTGGTCTGTGCCAGGAATGACGCCTACTGGGGTGCCCCCGCGTGGCTCGACACGCTGACGCTGCGGTGGGTTGACGGCGAGGCGAACCGGGCTGCCGCCTGGCCGAGTCGGCAGACCGACGTGCTCTGGCCGGTGCGGGCCTCCGAGATTCGCGCGCTCGGGCCCCGGCCCGGTCGCCTGTACGCGGCCGACTCCGCCTCGGTTCTGTTCGCGGCGTTCAATTTCGCCAACCCGAACAGCCAGCTGCCGGATCTCTTTGCCCCGGTGGAGACGCGGCGGGCCCTGTCGCTGGCGATCGACCGCCAGCGCTATGCCGACGAGGTGTTCGGGGGCTTCGCCAACGTGGCGGCAACCGGCACGGTGGCACAGCCGTGGGCCCATGACGGCGACCTCTCCAACCTGCCTCACGATCCGGAGCAGGCGACTGCGCTCCTGGGCGCGCAGGGGTGGGCGGACTACAACGGGGACGGCATTCTCGAGAACGCCGCAGGGGTGCCGTTCATCCTCAAGGCGGTGCTGCAGAACAATCTGAGACCGGAACTGGCACGGGTGCTGGCCCGGGTCAAGGACGATCTCCTGCAGGTCGGCGTGGTGCTCAACATCGTGCCGCTGGACGCGTCGGCGCTGAACGACGCGATCACGACCACGCGGGACTTCGATCTGATCGCCTACGCCTTCGACCTGTACCCGGGTTTCACCGACTGGGACCTCTACGGAAGCGCGTGGGCGATCGACCGGAACCCCTTGGGCTGGAACCCGGGTTCGTACTCGAACTCGGCGGCCGACGCGGCGATCTCGCAGTTCCTCGCGGCGACGTCGATCGACGATCAGCGGGCAGCCCTCGTCGCTCTCCAGCAAGCCGTCAACGACGACCTGTTCGGTCTCTGGTTCGGATTCCCGCAAACACTGGTCGCGGTCAGCGCGGAGTTTGACGGGTTCCAGCCCGACAAGTCGTGGCAGACCGCGCTCACGCAGCGCGTCTGGCGCCCGGACCGGCCGAAGCCGCCGACTCCCACACCGTCGCCAATTGCGGTCGCGACGGCGACGGCAGTGCCCGCCGCAACCGCGGCACCGACCGTCGCCCCCTCTGCCGTCAGCGACGGTGGCACCGGCAGTCCGGCCGCGTCGCCGATGCCGCAGGTTTCGGACGCCGAGGTGTCAGGCACTCCGAGGCCAGGCTCGACGAACCTCCTGCAGCAGATTCCGTAGCGCTCCGCAGTCGCCGGGTCGGGGTTTGGCGGGGGGTTACTTCACCGCGCCCGCAGTCAGGCCCTTGACGATGTAGCGCTCGAGGACGATGCCGATGATCGCCAGCGGCGCGATCGCGGCCGTGGAGAGCGCGGCCATCGACCACCAGTTGATGCCTTGGGAGCCGGTCTGGCTGGCCACCATCACTGGCAGGGTCTTGGCGAGGGTGCTTGTCAGAAGCGCGGCGAAGAAGTACTCGTTCCAGCAGAGCACCACGGCGAGGATGAAGGCGGAGACGAGTCCCGGTCCGGCGATCGGCAGGACGATGCGGAAGAACGCGCCCCAGACCGTCGAGCCGTCGACCATGGCGGCCTGCTCCAGTTCGACCGGGACGAGCGCGAACTGGTCCCGCATGATCCAGATCACGATTGGGAGCACCATCAGGGTGTAGACGAGCAACATGCCGACGCGGGTGTCCAAGAGTTGCAGTTCCTTGTAGAGCACCAGCAACGGCATGGCGAGCGCCACCGGGGGCAGGATCAACTGCGACAGGAACCAGAAGGAGATGTCCCGGTTCCGCCACGGGCCGAACTTGTAGGAGAAGCGGGTGAGACCGTAGGCGGCGAGCGAGCCGATCACGGTGGCGATCAGGGCCGAGCCGATGGCCAGGACGACGCTGTTGGTGAAGCGCTTCAGGAACTCGTCGCGGGTTGACGAGGACTGGCCGATCGTGTCGGGCGAGAGGCCGAGCGAGCGCCATCCTTTCCAGCTCGGCTCGAACTGGAGCCACGGGATGATGTGGCCCTGGGTGATGTCGACCGCGCTCTTGAACGACGTCGTGATCGTCCAGAAGATCGGGAACAAGGCGATGAACGTCCAGACAAGCAGGGCGGCGTAGACCAGCACCTTGCCGACGACGCGCTTCCCGTTGCCGGGTGGGCGACCGGTCGCCGCGGGACTTGGCGTGGCAGTGGCAGCAGTCACGGGGTCGGGCCTCCAACGTGACGGGCTCGACGGCCGAGTTGGCGCGTCACGTCACCTTCCGCAGCCAACGTCCGGTGAGGGTCAGCAGGATGGTGATGAAGATGATGATCACGATCAGGTAGACCTGGGCCACGGCGGTGCCGTAGCCGACGTTCGAGCGCAACTGGTACTCGCGGAAGACGAAGCTGGAGATGGTGTCAGTCGCCCCGCCCGGGCCGCCGGAGGTGACGTTGATCACGATGTCGGCAAGCTTCAGCTGGAAGATGAGACGCAGGATGATCGCGGTGACGCTGACCGGGAGCATGATCGGGTAGACGATCTGCCAGAACGCCTGCCAGCCGCTCGCCCCGTCGACCCGGGCCGACTCGAGCACCTCCTGCGGCACGGCCTGCAAGCCGGCGAGGAGGAGGACCATCATGAACGGGATCCAGATCCAGGCGTCCATGGCGATGATGCTGATGCGGGCGATCCACGGGTCTTGGAAGAAGGCGGGATTCTGGACGCCGAGCCGCTTCAGGAACGATGCCAGCGGCCCGAAGCGCGAGTCGAGGATCGACTTGCCGATCATCCAGCTGACGGCGACCGGGCTGAGCATGAAGGGGAGCAGGAAGGCGACCCGGAAGAACTTGCGGCCGCGGATGTCGGCGTTGAGCAGAAGGGCGAGGCCGAAGGCGACAACGTACTGGACGAGCACGCTTGCCGAGTAGAAGACCATGTTGCCGAGGGCTTGCCAGAAGTAGGGGTCGCCGGACATCTGGCGCAGGTTGGACCACCCGCTGAACTGGCGGCCCGCGCTCGAGCTGAGGTTCCAGTCGGTGAAGGCGATGTAGAGGCCAAAAATCGTCGGGAAGACCACGATCGCGAGCGTGAAGAGGGTCGCCGGCAAGACGAACAGGGCTCGGTGGCCGCGTTCGCCGCGGGCCAACACGAGGCCGACGGCGAGGGCGATCGACCAGATCACGTAGAGGTAGGCCAGCGGTCGCCACGACGCGAAGCCGAATGAAACAAGACCGAGCCCATCGAGGATCTCGACCAGGACCGCGCCGAGCAGGACGACGGTGGTGACTGCGATCAGCACCCTGCCGACGAGTTGCCGACCGGGGGAGACGACCGCGGTGCCGGCGTCCCAGGCCGAGCTGGTGGCTGCTGGCGTGTTCTGCATCGTCAGAGTCCTGCGCGGGGGCCACTGGTCGCGCGGGGGCCGGAGTGTCGACGGCTGGCCGCGGCGCTTCCGCGGCCAGCCGTCAACGGAATCGGACTAGATTCAGCCGACGCGGTCGGCAGTTCGGTAACTAGCCGAGCGCCTTCTGGTAGAGCTCGATCTGGCTGTCACGGCCGATCTGGTCGGTGATCTTCTCCCAGGCGGCGGCGATCGACTTGCCGCAGTCCTCGGCCGACATCTGGCCGGCGTAGGCCTTGGCGAGTTCGTCCTCGGCGGCCGAGTAGTACTGGAAGATGCCCGGGATGCGCGGCTCGATGGCCGAGTTCGGGTGGTCGTACGAGTCCTGCTGGGACTTGAGGTACGCCTCGGCGAACTTCTCCGGGTAGCCGACGGTCACCCAGTCGGCAACGTTGAAGTGGCTGGTCCGGTACGGCTGGAACCCGGACGGGTAGCAGGCGGTCCAGAGCGAGATGTCCTTGCCGCCGAGGTGGGCGGCGGCGCTCCAGGCGGCCTTCTGCTTCACCGGGTCGGAGTCGACCGTGTTCATCACGTAGATGCCCCAGCCGAGGTACGCCATGTTCGGCGAGAAGTTGGGGCCGGAGGTCGGCGTGTCCCACTGGCCGGTCTTGGCGTTGTAGACGTCCTCGGAGCCGGGCAGGATGCTGAAGCTGACCTTGTCCTGCACCACCGAGGAGTCGTTGGTGTAGACGTTGGAGCCGATGTCGCCCCACCACGCGCACATGCTGCCGGTGCCGCCGAGGAACTGGTTGAAGCCGGTGGTGTTGCCGTCGGCGTTGATCTGGTCCGGCGGCGCGCTCGGCAGGATGTCGACCACGTTCTGGATGGCGCGGACGAAGGAAGGCTGGTCGATGCGCGGCTTCATCGTCTCGGCGTCGAAGAGCCACGCCTTGTCGTCCGGGTGCTTGGCGTAGGCGGTGGCGCGGCTGGCGAAGAAGTACCAGCCGAAGCCGCCCCACGGCTTGCACACGTCGAGGTAGCCGTAGAGCGGCGCGCCGTCGAGGTTCTTGCCGAAGAGGAACTTGGACTGCGCCTGCACCTGCGACCAGAGCGTCGGCGCGCCCCACTCGCCGTCGCCGCCGGACTTGGTCCACTCCGCGCCGAGGTCCTCGTTCAGGAAGACGTCGGAGCGGTAGTTGAAGTTGTGGCAGTCGCCGTCGATGGTCACCCGGTAGGTCTTGCCGTCCCACGTGCCGACCGGCGGCTGCAGGTAGCGGACGATGTCGGTGATGTCGATCTGCTGCTTGACCCAGTCGGGCATCTCGGAGGCGAGATTCTTGCCGAGGAGGTCGCCCTCGTACGGCGCACCCATCTCCAGGATGTCGAAGTCGACCGTGCCGGTCGCGATCGACTGCTGGAAGCGGGCGTTGTAGTCCGCCTGGGCGAGGTCGATCCACGTCAGCTTCGCCCCGGTGTACTCCTCCCAAGGCTTGAGGAACGCGCGGAAGACGAAGTTGTGCAGGTTCTGGTTGTTGAGCCCCATGAAGCGGAGCTCGACGCCCTTGAACTCGCCCGGCTGCACGTTGAGCTTGGTCGGGCCCATGCAGAGCTCGCCCACCTTGCTCATGTCGGCATCGGTCGGCTGGCCGTTGCCCGCACCAGGGATCTTGAGGATCTGCTGGCGCACGTCGTCCTGGGCGAGCGCCCGGCGGTACGACTTGCCCGGCATGCCGAAGGCGTACAAGCCGGCGGCGGCGCCGGTGGCCGCCTTCAGCATCGTCCGTCGCGACATCCCGCTCGAGAGCACGCGCTGCTTGACCGTGTCGTCGGTCATCATCGAACCTCCTCGTCCGAACAGCGAAACGTTCCGAGTGAACTTTCACCGCCGTGGTTGTCGAACCGTGCCGTACTATCGGACGGTCAAACCGGACTGTCAACCAACCAGCAGACTCAGGGGCGAGTGGGGTCGCGCCGCGGCGCGGACGGCGGGGCACCGGGAGTGGACAACGGGCGGGGGCAAGAGTGATGAACACGCCGCAGGCGATCGACCGGCAACCCATTGACGGCTACCACGTTGCCACTCGGATCAACTCGTTTCGGGGTGGCGGTCGTGGCGTGGCGGAGGCTGTACGGGCAGCGGCACGGGTGTCGGGCCTGTCGGCACTCGAGCTGAACTTCCCGCAGCATCTCTTGGAGTTGCCTCGCAACGCGCTCGCCGAGCTTCTGGCAGAGACCGGGCTCCGGCTGACCGGACTGAACCTTCGCTTCGAGGGCCGTGCCTTCGCCGACGGGGCGTTCACCAGCCCCGATGCCGCGACCCGAGACCGGGCGGTGCGCATCGCTCGGGAGGCGGTCGACCTCGCGGCGGTCCACGGTGCGCGCCACGTGATCCTCTGGATGGCGGACGACGGATTCGACTACGCGTTCCAAGCCGACTACGCTCGGCTCTGGCACGACGAGATTGACGGGTTTCGCCGGGTCGCCGAGCACAACCCGGACGTCAGGGTCAGCGTCGAGTACAAGGCGTTCGACCCGCGGCGGTTTCCGGTGGTCCGGTCGATGGGCGACGCGATGCTGGCGGTGCGCGACGTGGCGCTTGCCAACTTCGGTGTCACCATCGACTTCTGCCACAGCTTGATGGCCGGCGAGCATCCGGCGTATGCGGCGGACTTCGCGCTGCGTGAAGGCAAGCTGTTCGGCGTGCATCTCAACGACGGGTACGGTCGCGCGGACGACGGCCTGATGGTCGGCTCGGTGCACCCGATCGAGACCATGGAGTTGCTCCACCTCATGCGCCTGCGTGGCTACGACGGCACGATCTACTTCGACACCTTCCCGGTGCGTGAGGCGCCCGAGCGAGAGCTGGAGGCAAACCTGAGCGCGCTGCGGACCCTGTCAGCAGCGGTCGGTCGCCTTCCGGCCGCGGCGATCACCGCAGCCCAAGCCAGTCAAGACGCGGTGACCGGGAGCGCCCTCGCCACCTCGGCACTGCGGTGACGTCGCCGCGGCGGTCCGGCGTCGTCGTCGCTGGCAGTCTGCACGTGGACCTGATCGCATCGGCCCGCCGGCTGCCGGTGCGCGGCGAGTCGCTGGTCGGGCAGTCCTTTGCGATTGAACCGGGCGGGAAAGCCGGGAACCAAGCGGCGGCCGTCGCCGCGCAGGGCGTCCGGTGCGCGATCGTGGGGCGGGTCGGGGACGACGCCTTCGGTCGGAGGATGCTCGATTCGCTTCGTCGACATGATGTCGACACGAGTCTGGTGGAAGTCGACCGGCGCGCCTCGACCGGTGCCAGCACGGTGCTGACCGGCGGTGACGGGGACTACGCCTCGATCGTCGTGCCGGCGGCAAGCGCGTTGATCGACGATCTCCAGATGGCGCGCGCCCGTCACCGGCTGGGGATGGCAGTTGTGGCTGTCACCCAGCTGGAGCTAGGGGGCTTGGTCGCCGAGGCGTTTCTGACGGCGGCAAGACAGGCGGGTTGTCGGACGGTGCTCAATGCCGCGCCGATCCCGGACGACACGAATGACATTCCGCCGTCGCTCTGGCGCGTCGTCGATGTCGTGGTCGCCAACCGGGTCGAGGCGGCGATGCTGCTCGGGCACGACGCCTCGTCTGCCGTGCACGCCGTGCCGGACGCGGCGGCACTTGCCGGTCGGCTCGGGGTGCCGGGCGTGGTGGTGACTCTGGGCGGGGACGGACTCAGCGCGTGTTTGAGCGGAGTTGTGTCGCGCATCGCGGCGTGGCCGGTCAACGTGGTTGACACCGTTGGGGCCGGAGACGCCTTCGTCGGGGTGCTGGCCGCGTCGTTGGCTGCGGGCGTCGACTGGCCCGACACGCTCGTCCGGGCGAACGCGGCGGGCGCGCTCGCCGTCTCCCGACGGGGCGGCTCGCTACCCCCGACCAAGAACGACATTGACGTGTTTGTCGCCGAGCGCGATTGACCGAACTCAGGAGTCCGACGCGACCTCCGACGTCCCCGGGACCACCTTGGGAGCCCGGTCACGGGCGGCCTCGGCCCTTGGCGAGATCACGCACTCGACCAAGTCGGTGATCTGGCGGCGGAACCACATCGCGACGTCGTCCGCCTCGACCGCTCGCCGCAGGCCTTCGGACCGGCGGCGACGCTCGGCGAGCGGCATGGTCAGGGCCCGGTAGATAGCGTCGGCGGTGCCCTCCACGTCGGCGGGGGCGATCACGAGCGCGTCGTCCCCGAGCTGCGAGGCCGCGCCGACGCCCTCGGAGATGATCATCACGCCGTTCCGCTCGTTGATCAGCGCGCCTTCCTTGGCCACGAGGTTCATGCCGTCGATGATCGAGTTGACGAGGAGCACGTCGTACCACTTCATCGCGGCGAGAGCGCGCGGGTAGTTCTCGCCCATGATCAGGTGGACGGGTTGCCAGCCGGTCTCGACGTTGGCGTAGCGGGCGTTGATGCGGCCGACGACGGCGCTGACATCGTCGAGATAGTCCTGGTACTCAGGGACGTCGAGTCGGGACGGCACGGTGATTGCCACGAAGTTGACCCGACCCTGGAACTCCCGGTGCGCCTCGAGGAAGCGGTCGAAGGCTTGGAAGCCGCGGACGATGTTCTTGCTCGGCTCCGCTCGGTCGACTCGGAGCACGGTGAACTCGTTGAGGTGGTTCGGCAGGTAGCGGTCGTGCGAGCGCGCTTCCTTGCTGTAGGCGATCTTGCGGACCGCGTCGGTGTCGATCGAGATCGGGTAGGCGCGGACCTCGATCCGGCGGTCCTTCCAGAGCACGGCGGACCCGGCGTAGTCGACCTCGGCCCCGTCGACGTAGGCCTCGCAGGTGTACATGAACGACCGCGCGTGCTGGGGCGTCTGGAAGCCGACGATGTCGTTGCCGAGCATCCCCTCGCAAATGGCTCGCCGCATGGCCATCGGCAGCAGTCGCCAATAGTCGGGATCGGGCCACGGGATGTGGACGAAGTGCTGGAGGATGGCGTCTGGCACGGCGGCGCGGATCTGGCCGGCGCAAAGGTAGAGATGGTAGTCCTGCAGCATGATGATCGGGGGCGTCGTGAAGTCGCGGCAGGCCGCGATGATCTCGTCCGCGAACAGTTGATTGACGGTGACATAGCCGTCGTTCCACGCCGCCCAGATCTCGTGCGTAATGTCGGGGGAGCGCGGCGTGTCCCAGAGGTAGTGCTGCAGGAACCAGAGAAGGGGGTTGCTGATCACGCTGTAGTACTGGTGGTACGCCTCCGGCTCGGGAACCACGAACTGGAGCCGGAACTCGGGCGGCGACCCGTACTCGATCAGCCCCTCGCCGGTGCGCTTGGCGACCTCGGCCCGGGCTCGGTCGCCGTCCGTCATCGAGGCGGCGATCCAGACCGGCTGGTGCTCGCGGGCGATGGCGCTGACCGCGGTCACGACGCCGCCGCTCCCCTTGCGCGAGCGGAAGGTGCCGTCATCCTGGATGGAGAAGGTGACCGGCCCACGGTTGGACGCGATGACCAGCGGATGCTCGGCGAGTACCCGACCGAAATCGACCGCGCCGTCGGCAGGCGGATCCCCCGGCACCCCGGTGTGGCCGTTGTCGCTGCCGCGTGCCATGGCGAACTCCTCCTCGAGCGCGCGTGACTGGCAGCACCGCACCGAACGGCGCAGCCAGCCGACCTGCGCCATTATCGACCTTACGCCCGACCGATGTCTCACCGTCAAGTCGGGCTCGGGCGCGGTGCTACACTCGCCGGACGATGCGACGGTCCGCATGACGCGGGGGATTTGCCGGTGACCGACCCGCCGTGCCAGACAAGCCTGGGGGATCGGCATTGCCCGTGGTGTGGCAGTGCGGCGACCCGTCTTGTGGCGCGCGGCTACGCGGGCCCGACCGACGAGGTCAATCAGTACATCACTTGCTCCGCCTGCGGCAAGACGACGTTCGAGCTCGTGGCGAAGAGCGCGCGCGAGATGCGAATCGGGCGCTACCGAACCGGCGGCATCTACCACGACCGGGCCAGCCGGACGCGGTACCTGATCACCCGGGTGCTGCGGGTCGGCAGCAACGAGTACCTGATCTACCTGAAGCCGCTGTCGGACCGGGACGAGCCGGTGATGGCCGACTGATCGTCACGCGCCCCGGGTGGGTCTTGCGACCGCGACCACGGTTCGGGCTTCGTCGAGGTGGCGACTGGCCGCCGTGCGAACGTCGTCCGCGGTCAGCGCGCGAACAATGGACGGATAGCGGTCGAGGTAGTCGAGGCCCAAGCCGAAGTACTCGATGTTGAGCATGGTCGCCGCCACCCCGTCGTTTGTCTCGAGCGTCAAGGGCAGGATGCCCACGAGGAAGTTCTTGGCGTCGTCCAGTTCCTCCTCGGTGACCCCGTCGGCCCGGAGCCGGGCCACCTCCTCCTGCACTGCTGCGACCGCACGGTCGATGTTGGCCGGGTCGACGCC
>JBDHWC010000002.1:0-94752 GCA_039809985.1 Thermomicrobiales bacterium
GCGTCCGGGCTGCCGGGTCACACCGGCCCGGCCGGACCCCGGGGCGAGGCCGGGCCGCAGGGAATGCCGGGCGAGCGCGGCCCGGCCGGGCTCGCCGGAGCGGTCGGACTGGCCGGGGCCGTCGGCGCGATCGGCGCGATGGGGCCGATCGGCCCGGTCGGACCGGTCGGTGACACGGGGCCGGCAGGTCCAACGGGACCCCGCGGCGCCGCAGGACACGCGGGGACCCAAGGCCCGACCGGCCCGCAAGGTGAACCGGGGCCGGCGGGCGCCGCCGGGGAAGCCGGAGTCGGCATCCGAGGCGCGACCCTCCGGCATGCCGTCTGCCGCGTCGGCGCGCGTCAGACACAGGAGTGCTCCGTTCGCTGTCATCGCGGCGAGCACGCGGTCACCGGCGGGTTCGCGTTCGAGCAAGGCGTCAGCGTGCGAGCGAGTCACCCGGTGGCCGACTCCCGCGGCGAGGTCGTCGGGTGGACCGCGACCGCCGACAACGTCACCGACGCGGAGGTGACCGGAACCGTCTACGCCACCTGCGTCTGACAGGCCGCGCGGGACGGCGCGAACCGCTGCCGCGAACCGCGGACCTGATCGTTCGTGACAGTGGCGCCAGCGCGACGAGCGGCGTGGCAAACCGCGAACGGCCCGAATCGGGCACTCGGTGCCGAACCGCGCGGTTCGGCGGGGGTATACTTCAGGCACGCCAACGAGCACTGGCCGATGGCCGCTCGACGTGCCGATGACAAGCAGACGAGGGAACCTGAGCATGTTCCGTTGCAAGGTCTGCGGGTGGATCCACGAAGGGGCGACCCCGCCCGACACGTGCCCGTCCTGCGGCGCGACCGCCGACCGCTTCCGGCCGATGGACGCCACCGAGGTGGGGATCGTCACCGGGGAACTCACCTCGTACGCCATCGCGGGCCAAGGGTTCGACGACATCGAGGTGGAGACCGGGCGGCGCATCCGGCTCCTCGCGTTCGTCGATGCCTCCTTCTTCGCCCCGTTCGTGATCCGCTCGGGCAAGCGCTACCCGGTCAACACCGGCGACCCTCAGTGGTTCTCCGACAACATCCCGTGCATGACGGCCTGCCCGTCGCACACCGACATCTCGCGCTACATCGCCCTCATCGCCGACGGGCGGTACGCCGACTCCTACGAGCTGAACCGGGAGCACAACGTCTTCCCTGGCTGCCTCGGCCGGATGTGCGCCCGCCCCTGCGAGGACGCCTGCCGCCGCCGGGAGATCGACGCCCCGATCGGCATCTGCTACCTCAAGCGGGTGGCGTCCGACTACCGCGGCGAGACCCGCCGGGAGACACCGCCGCCGTGGAACGGGCTGACCGCCGCCATTGTCGGCGCGGGCGTCAACGGCCTCACGACCGGTCGACAGCTCGCCCGCAAGGGCTACAAGGTCACCATCTACGAGCGCTACCCCGTGCCGGGCGGCGTGGCGTGGGTCGGCGTCCCCGAGTGGCGCCTGCCGCGCGACGTCGTCCTCGACGAGGCCGCCCAGATCACCGACCTCGGGATCGAGGTCAAGTACAACACCGAGGTGGGCCGCGACATCACCCTGCGCGAGCTCGCCGACACCAACGACGTCGTCGTCATCTCCGCCGGCTGCCAAGTCGCGCAGGAGCTCGGCGTCCCGGGCGAGCATCTCGACGGCGTCGTCTCCGGCCTCAAGTTCCTCGAGGACGTCAACCTCGGCCTCGACGACGTCTGGGTCGGTCGCCGGGTGGTGACCGTCGGCGGCGGCTTCACGTCGATGGACTGCGTGCGCACCGTCCTCCGGATGGGGGCGGAGCGCTCGCTGATGACCTACCGCCGGTCGGTCGCCGAGATCCCGGTCGAGGAGCTCGAGATCGAGGAGGCCGAGATCGAGGGGGTGGAGATCATGTACATGGTCTCCCCCACCCGCGTCGTCGGCAACCGGGACGGCAAGGTCATCGGCATCGAGATGATCCACAACGTCCTCGGTGAGCCCGACAGCCACGGCCGCCGCCGGCCCGAGCCGGTCAAGGGGTCCGAGTTCATCATCGACTGCGACATGGTCCTCGTCGCCATCGGCCAGCGGCAGGACAACCGCCTGCTCGACGGCATCGACTTCCACACCGACCGCCGCGGCGTGCCGCTGCTGGACCAGAACCTGCGCTCCGAGCTGCCCAACGTCTGGGCGTCCGGCGACTACGTCGTCAACCCGACCAACTTCATCACGGCGATCGGAGAGGGCAAGCGGGTCGCCGAGATGATCGACCAGCAAGTCCGCGGCACCGCTCCGAAGATGAAGGAGATGGAGCTGACGCGGGTCCCGACCGAGTACATCGCGACCCCCAACGCGCTCGTTTCCGAGGGCATCGCCGACTGGAGCCTGACCGCGATGAGCCGCCGCCTCGTCTGGGGCGACGACTACGCGGGCGTCGGCCGCCAGATGATGCCGAGCCTGCCCGCGGCGACGCGCGGCATCGGCACCGGCGACACCACGCTCGAGGTCGAGCTCGGCTACACCAAGCCGATCGGCTTCGAGGAGGCGAAGCGCTGCCTGCAGTGCCAGCTCAACATCTTCATCGACGGCAACCGCTGCATCCTCTGCAACTCCTGCGCCGACGTCTGCCCGCACAACTGCATCGAGATGATCTCCCCGGAGCGCATCGCCTCGATCGACTACGACGTGGAACTGGCCGAGATGGCCCGGGCCGAGCTCGGCCCCTACGCGGCGGCCATGGTCATCGACGAACGGGCCTGCATCCGCTGCGGCCTCTGCGTCGACTGGTGCCCGACCGAGTGCCTGACGATGGACCACTTCCGGCTCACGCCGCCGGAGACGCGCGAAAGCGTCGAACTGTCGATCATCGCCGACTAGAGGGGGTCAACCCCCGCCGCGCCGGCCCGGAACCTGCCCGGGCCGGCGCGGCACGCAAGCCGGTGCGCAGCCGGAGACCCCCGCCCGACACCCCCGAGGAGCGACACCGTGCCCGAGATCTCGGTCGACGTTCCGCACGCCCTGACCCAGGACGAAGCCCTGGCCCGCATCAAGGCGAGGACGGCCGACTCGGGCTGGGGGCTTGGTGGCCGGTTCGAGAACCAAGCCATGTCGTGGGACGGCCAGGTCGGCACCTTCTCGGCCAGCGGCCTCGGCCTGGAAGTCTCCGGCACGCTCGACGTCCGTCCGCACGACGTCGCCGTCCGTCTCAGCCTGCCGCCGCTGGCGGCCGTGTTCCAGCCGCAGATCGAACAGGGCGTCAGCTCGGGGCTCGCCAAGCTCCTCGCCTAGCGCCACCGGAGGCTCGTCGATGCCCGCTGCCCCGCTGGTCGTCGCCAACACCCTCGACGCGGTCGAGGCCGAGCGCGCCGCCGCCGGCACGCTCTACCGTCAGTTCATGTCGTGCGGCTCGCTCAGTGTCGGCCTCTACGTGCTCGAGGCCGGCGCGGTCGACCCGCAGTCGCCCCACGAGGAGGACGAGGTCTACCACGTCGTCTCCGGCCGGGCGGTGCTCAGCGCCGGCAGCGAGGAGGTCCCGGTCGGGCCCGGCTCGGTCGTCTTCGTCGCCAAGCACGTCGACCACCGGTTCCACTCGATCAGCGAACGGCTCGAGGTGGTGGTCTTCTTCGCCCCGGAGCACGCCGTCGGCCGGTGACGCGGAACCAACGGCACGCGCCCATCGTCTGCTTGACAGGCGCGTCCGCCTCACTATCATGAGGGAAGGAATGCACGCACTCGCGTCGGGCGGCAACCGCGACGCGACCGGAGGATCCCGTCAATGATCACGATCACCCCAGACGCCGCGACCCAGTTGAAGGAGTTCCTGGCCGACCAGGGCACGCCGGAGGCCGGGCTCCGCGTCTTCGTCGCCCCGGGCGGCTGCTCGGGGCTCCAGTACGGCATGACGATCGAGGAGTCGGCCGAGGACGGCGACGAGGTCATCGAGACCGGCGGCGTCCGCATCCTCGTCGACAACTTCAGCGCCATGTACCTCGAGGGGGCCGAAGTCGACTACGTCAGCTCGCTGATGGGCGGCGGCTTCACGGTGCACAACCCCAACTCGGTCTCGGGCTGCTCCTGCGGCCACTCCTTCAACGCCGGCGGCAACGCCGGCACGGCCCACGGCTGCGGCCGCGGCTGATCCGGCGCTCGGATCGACGACACGGGCGCGGGGCGGCCGACTGGCCGCCCCGCGGCGCGTCCGGCCGGCGGACCGGTGGCGCAATGAGTGTTCGTCGTGCTACACTACGGTGTTGCGCGAACATCTCCCCGCACTCGTCGCCGAGGCCCCGCAACCTCTTGGCCCTCGTTTGCGTTGATAAGATGGCGGGCAGGCATCCGACCGACCGCCACGCTACGTAAACGCAGCGGATGGCCGAGGGAGTCCGGGATCCGATCCGGCACGGATGCCTGCGCCCACTCGCCCCGGAGCGGCTGTCCCCCAGCGACTGCCCCGCCGCGCCGGGAGCCCGTGACCGGGGGCGGCAGCCAAGGGGCGTGCCCCAGGGGCAAGGAGTTGCCGATGACCGATTCGATGCAGACCTTCAACGTCGACAAGATCGACGAACTGGTCGGGGGTGGGTCTGAGCACCAGATCGACATCCCCGAGGAAATCCAGACCCAGATGGCCGACGCGGTCGAGGAGCCGGAGACGGACCTCGAGCGGGACCTCGACGTCCTCCAGCGGCTCGACCCCAACTTCATCAACGACCCGGTGCGCCTCTACCTGCGAGAGATCGCCGAGACGCCGTTGCTGACCCACGCCCAGGAGATCGACCTCGCCAAGCGGGTCGAGGCCGGCGACCTGATGGCCACCCAGCAGTTCGTCCGTGCCAACCTGCGCCTCGTCGTCTCGATCGCCAAGCGCTACGTCAACCGCGGCCTCACCCTCCTCGACCTGATCCAGGAGGGCAACATCGGCCTGATGCGCGCGGTCCAGAAGTACGACTGGCGCAAGGGCTTCCGCTTCAGCACCTACGCGACATGGTGGATCCGGCAGGCGATCACCCGCGCCATCGCCGACCAGAGCCGGACCATCCGGCTCCCGGTCCACATGGGCGACTCGATCTCCCGCTACCGCAAGACCCTCAACGCCCTCGCCCAGGAACTCGGCCGTCAGCCGACCCCGGAAGAGGTCGCTGAGGCGATGGCGGTCCAGCCCGAGAAGATCCACCAGATCGTCGCCGCCGCCCAGCGGACCATCTCGATCAACACCCCGATCGGCAGCGAGGACGAGACCAGCCTCGGCGACCTGATCGCCGACGTCGAGTCCGAGACGCCGTACGAGGCCGCCAGCGAGTCGATGCTGAAGCGCGACGTCAACGCCGCCCTCGACACCCTCTCGCCGCGCGAGAAGCTCGTCCTCCAGCTCCGGTTCGGTCTCGGGCAGGGGCACCAGCACACGCTGGCCGAAGTCGGCGAGCAGTTGCAGATCAGCCGCGAGCGGGTCCGCCAGATCGAGAACGAGGCGCTGCAGAAGCTCCGGCGGCTCGACGGCGAGCGGCTGTTCGCCTACCACCAGGAACTCTGAACCGGCTCCTCACTGATGGTCGCAACCGAGGGGGGCGGGGCTCGCGCCCCGCCCCCCTCGCCTTTCGGGACCTCTGGCGTCCAACGGCGTGTCGCGACCGCGCGCCTGCGCTACGCTTCGGCATCCCCCGCACCCCGGTCAGTCCGATCGCGCCTGCGCGCGAGTGAGGTCGCCATCGTGAGCGTCGACGCGCCGCCGACCGAGCAAGCCGCCGTCCCGACCGGCGACGGGTCGGTGGTGCCGTTGCGCCGCCAGTACCTCCAGATCAAGCGCCAGTTCCCGGACACCATCCTCTTCTTCCGACTCGGCGACTTCTACGAGACCTTCGACGCCGACGCGGAGACCGCGGCCCGCGTCCTCGACATCGTCCTCACCGGCCGAGACATGGGCAAGGGACAGCGGGTGCCGATGGCCGGCATCCCCCACCACGCCGCCGAGGGACACATCGCCCGGCTTGTCGCGGCCGGCCACAAGGTGGCCATCTGCGACCAAGTCGGCGAAGTGTCCAAGGGGCGCGGCCTCGTCCAACGCGACGTCACCCGCGTCGTCACGCCCGGCACCGTGCTCGAGCCGACGATGCTCGACGCCAAGCGCAACAATTTCATTGCCGCGCTCGTCGTCGACGGCAAGCGGGCCGCGATCGCCCACGCCGACGTCAGCACCGGCGAGTTCCTCTGCTGCGAGATCACGGCCGCCGACAACGCGGAAACCCTCCGCGCCGTCGCGCGGGAAGTCGCTCGCCTCGCTCCGGCCGAGCTCGTGCTGCCCGACGACGGCGGCCGCCTGCTCACCGACCTCGTCGGACACGGTCTGCCCGACGGCATCCCGGCAAGCCGAACCGACGCCTGGCGCTGGCGCGTCGACCGGGCCGAGGACGAACTGCGGCGACAGTTCGCGGTCGAGTCGCTGGACGGGTTCGGCCTGGCCGGCAAGCCGTTGTTGACGCAGGCCGCCGGCGGTCTCCTCGCCTACCTTCTGGAGACGCAGCGAGGTTCTCTCAGCCAGATGGCGACGCTGTCCACCTACGCCGCCGACCGCTACATGACCCTCGACGCCCAGACCCGCCGCAACCTCGAACTGACCGAGAGCGGACGCGGTGAGCGCCGCCACAGCCTGATCGCCGTCCTCGACGAGACTCGCACGCCGATGGGCGCCCGCCTGCTCCGGCGTTGGGTCAGTCAGCCCCTGCTCGAACTCGATGCCCTCAACGCCCGCCTCGACGCAGTCGAACGTTTCTGGGCCGACGCCCGCCTGCGAGGCGAGACCCGGAACCGCCTCTCTGGCGTCGGTGACCTCGAGCGCTTGGTCAACCGCTGCGTGGCCGGCATCGCCGGTCCGCGCGACCTCGTCCATCTCCGCGCGTCGCTCGCGCCGTTGACCGACCTCGCCGAACTGGCAACGGCGTTCGACGAGGGTTGCACGCTCGCCGAACACCTCGCCGCCACCGAGTCGGTGCGCGCGCTCCTGTCCGATGCGGTCAGCGACGACCCGCCGGCCGTGCTCGGCAAGGGCAGCGTGATTCGCGCTGGTTTCTCCACCGAACTGGACGGCCACCAAGGACGCGTTCACGACGCCAAGGCGTGGATCGCCAACCTCGAGCGCAACGAACGAGACCGAACCGGCATCCGCACGCTCAAGGTCGGCTACAACAAGGTTTTCGGCTACTACCTTGAGATCACCTCAGCGGCGTTGGCCGCGGCCGAGCGCGACCGCGCCCAGTCGGGCCAGGACGGTCCCGCCTTGCCGCCCGACTACCTGCCGAAGCAGTCGCTGGCAAACGCGACGCGCTATTTCACCCCGCAGCTGAAGGAGTACGAAACCGTCGTCCTCGGCGCGCAGGACGTCCTCGCCGACCTCGAGGCAGATGTCTTCAGGCGCGTGGTCGCGGAGGTTGCCGGCCAAGCGCACCGGCTGTTGGCCGTCGCCGGGGCTGTCGCCCGACTCGACGTCTTTGCCAACCTCGCCGAGATCGCCGCGGTCCGCGGCTACGTCCGGCCAACCTTGGGCGAATCGGGCGCGATCGAAATCCGCGACGGCCGCCACCCGACCCTCGAGGTTCTATTGGGACAAAGCGCGTACGTGCCGAACGACGCAGTGCTCGATGTCGACGGCGCGCAGATCACCCTGCTCACCGGCCCGAACATGGCCGGCAAGAGCAGCTGGCTGCGGCAGGTCGCGCTGATCGTGCTGTTGGCGCAGGTTGGCTCCTTCGTGCCGGCCCGCAGCGCCCGAATCGGCCTCGTCGACCGCGTCTTCACCCGGATCGGGGCGCAGGACGACATCGCCACCGGACAATCGACGTTCATGGTCGAGATGCTGGAGACCGCCAACATCCTCAACCACGCCACGCCGCGCAGTCTCGTCGTTCTCGACGAGATCGGTCGCGGCACGTCCACCTACGACGGTCTCGCCATCGCCCGCGCCGTCGTCGAGCATCTGCACAACGCCCCGAACCTCGGCTGCCGCACGCTCTTCGCCACCCACTACCACGAACTGACCGCGCTGGCCGAGGTGCTGCCTCGGGTCCGCTGCTGCAAGGTCGACGTGCTGGAGGAGGGCGACCGCGTCGTCTTCCTGCGGCGGGTGGTGCCGGGCGGCGCCGACCGCTCCTACGGCATTCACGTCGCCCAGATCGCCGGCATCCCGAAGGCGATCGTGCGCCGGGCCCGTGAACTCCTCGACGCGCTCGAACAGGGTGCCGGCGAACCCGCGCACGCGCAGCGGCAGCGCCAGCTGCCGGTCGCCGAACCGGCAGGACAAGTGCAACTCACTCTGTTCGCGCCGCCCCACCCCGCGGTTGAAGCGCTGCGCGACCTCGACGTCGACTCCCTCACCCCGCTCGAGGCGATCACCAGACTGTTCGAGCTGAAACGGCTCACCTCCGGCGACCAACCGTGACGAGCCGTGCCCTTGCGTGAACCGGCGTCATCCGGTGACGAGCGCGGTGTACGATTCGCGCGACGACGCGAGGCAACGGCAAGACGAGGAGGGACGGGATGCGCGTGGTGCTGGGCGCTGAGGTCTCCACGAGCGACGGCGAGAAGTTCGGGTCGATCGAGGGGTTCGTGGTCGACGGCGGCAACAAGCGAGTCTCCCCGCTGCTGGTCCGCAGCGGCGGCCTGATCCACACCGACCGGCTGATCGGACTGGCGGTCTTCTCGTCGCTCGGCGACACCGCGACGCTGAGCGTGGGCAAGGAGCAGGCGGAGGAGTTCCCAACCTACATCCGCCGGCAGTTCACCGTCGAGACGCCGCGCACGCCGGAGATGCCGCTGATCATGCCCGCATCCGGCGTCGGCGGCCCGGTGATGGCCGAGCCGATTCAAGGTTCCATTGACTACCGCGGCACCGGCAGCATCATCGAGACGGCCCCCCTCGACCCGAACCCGTCCGAGGTGCTCTCCAACCTGCTCGAGTCGCAGGTGATCATCCGCGGCGACGCCTCGGTGATCGGCGCGGACGGCGAAGTCCTCGGCGGCGTCGACGGCGTTGACGTCAACGGTGACGGCGACGTCGTCACCCTGACCATGGGCCGAGGCGTCTTCGCCTCCGGCACCGTCGAAGTTCCGGGTTCCCAGATCACCGCCTACGGCGACAACCGGGTCCATGTCTCGCTGACCAAGGCCTCGCTCGCCGGCAAGTAGCACCGGCGCGCTCGCCGCGACCCTGAGGGAAGGACGCAGTCCGTTCCATGAAGCTAGCGATCGACCTCGACGGCGTCCTGACCGAGCATCCGCGTCCGCTCGCCGCCGCCGCCTCCCGCCGCTTCGGCATGGAGATGCCGGAGAGCGCGTTCGTCGACTCGGCCGGTCTCAACGTGCCGGTCGAGGTTCGCGAGTGGGTCTACTCGGCGGACGGCCCGGCGGCCCATCTCGCGCCGGACCCGGCCGCTGCCGCCTTCCTGCGCGACGCGATCGACCTGCTCGGCGAGGGCAACGTCGTCATTCTCACGGCCCGCTCCGAGAAGTCGGCGGTGATGACCGAGGCGTGGCTCAAACAAGCCGGCTTCCCGACGGTGCCGGTGCTCTACGCTGACCTGAAGGCCGCCGCGGCGCTCCGAAACCACATCACCCACGCGGTCGAGGACAGCCTGCGTCACGCCCGCAACTACGCGGCGGCCGGGATCGACTGCTTTCTGGTCAACGTCGACGACGTGCCGGTCGATCTCGCCCAGCGCGGCGTGGTCGATGCCGGCACGCTTGCCGGTGTCCTCGAACTCGCCCGCGCCGCCAAGTCCACGCCCGCCCACAAGGAGCAGATGTTCGTGACCGCACACCAGAACGGCAAGTCGGACCGGCAGCGGCCGGTGATCGTCGTCAGCGACGCGATCCACCCGCTGGCCCGAGGCCGGTTCGAGGCCGCTGCGACCGTGGTCGACGTCGACGGGACGAACCGCGAGGCTCTGCTGCGGGCGGTCCGCGCCGCGGACGCACTGGTCGTCCGCAGCGAGACCCAAGTCGACGAGGAACTGCTCTCCGCCGCGCCAAACCTGCAGGTGGTCGCCCGGGCCGGGGTCGGCGTCGACAACATCGACGTTCCGGCGGCCACGCGGGCCGGCGTGATCGTCCTCAACGCGCCGGGGGCGAACGCGGTCTCCGCCGCCGAGCACACCATCGCACTGCTGCTCGGCGTCACCCGCCAGATTCCTGACGCCTCGACGTCGACACGAGCCGGGCGCTGGGAACGGAAGCGCCTGCGCCCAATCGACCTCAAGGGGCGCACCGTCGGCATCGTGGGCCTCGGCCGCGTCGGCTCGCTCGTCGCCCAGCGGCTGCGCGCCTTCGAGATGCGGGTGCTCGCCTACGACCCGTACATCACGCCGCACCGCTTCACGGAAGTCGGCGCGGCCCCCGTCGACTACGACACCCTGCTCGAGGCGTCCGACGTGGTCACCTTCCACGTGCCCTCGACCGCCGAGACCGCCCACATGCTCGACGCCGCCGCGCTCGCCAAGACGAAGCCCGGCGCGATCGTGATCAACGCCGCCCGCGGAGAGGTGGTCGACCAAGTGGCCCTCGCCGACGCGGTTCGTTCCGGCCACCTGCGCGGCGCAGGCGTGGACGTCTTCCCGTCCGAGCCTTGCACCTCGAGCCCGCTCTTCAGCCTGCCGAACGTCGTCCTCACGCCGCACATCGGCGGTTCCAGCGCCGAGGCGCTCGAGGCCGTCGGCGACGTGATCAGCAGCACGACGCTCGCGGTTCTGCGCGGCGACGCGGTGCCGAACGCGGTCAACCTCCCCGCGGCGTCGCTCCAAGGCGCGGAACTCCAGCGCCTGACCACCGTCGCCGCCTCCGCCGGACACCTCCTCTCCGTGCTGGAGCCGAGCCTGCCGAGCCAGTTCGTCGTCAGCGTTCGCGGCCCGGTCCCGGCCGACGTTGTCGAGCAGTCCCTCGCCGCCGCGCTCGCCGACGCACTGCAACGCTGGACCAGCAACCGGGTGACACCGGTCAACGCCCGGCTGGTCGCGCAGGACGCCGGCATGGCCGTCCGCTCGGTCGTCGACGACCCGAGCGTCGCCGTGCCGCCGACCCTCTCCTTCGCGGTCGCCGACCGCGCCGAGAGCTTGGCGTCGCATCGCGTGGAGGTCCGCTGGGACCGCCCGGACGCCTCGATCATGGAGGTCGACGGCTTCGGCCTGAACAGCCCGTTGGCCGGCGAGGTGCTGATCACCCACCATCGTGACCAGCCCGGCATGATTGGCCAGATCGGCACCATCCTCGGCCGGCACGAGGTGAACATCGCCGGCATGCAAGTCGGGCGGCACGACCTGGCCCGCGGCGGCGAGGCGATCATGGTCCTCAACGTCGACGACGACATCCCGGACGTCGCGCTGGAGGCCATCAAGGCGATACCGGGCATCGAGGCCGCCTACGTGGTCTCGCTCCCCCTCGAGCCGACGCTGGTGCTCGCCGGGTCGGGTGCCCGAGGGCGGTAGCGCCGTCAGGGCACCCGCGTCTGGCCGTTAGTGCCCGTCCGTGTGCCGCAGCATCTCGCGCAACCCGTCGGTGACGGCAGGGCCAACCAGTTGCACGGCGTGCCCGGCCTCCGGCACCGTGACCAGGTCCGCGCCGGTGCGTCGGGCGATCTCGGCAGCGGCCGCTTGCAGTGCCGGGTGACTCCGACCCCCGCGAAAGACCCGCACCGGCAGGGAGGGATCGAGGTCGGCCAGTCGGGTCGCGGGAAAGTCTGCAACCGACGCAGCCCGATCGATCCGCTGACCTTGGTACGCGATCTCGGGCCACGCCGTGCTGGCCCGCAGTCGCGCGAACTCCTCCTCTCCCGCGACCGTGCGGAAGAAGCGCTCGGCGAGTTCCTCCCGGGTCAAGCCCTCCCGACTCCCCGCGATCTCCCCCACTCGCCTAGCGAGGTCGACCGCGGCCGGGTGTCCCGGTAGCAGCGACAAGTACGGCGGCTCCACCAAGAGCAGGCCGCGGACACGGTCGGGGTATCGCGCGGCAAACTCGATCCCGACCAGTCCGCCGTAGGAATGGGCCCCGACCAGCACTCGTTCCAACCCGAGATCGTCCAGCAGCGACGCGATGTCCTCGGCATCACTGACGATGTCCGACTCCCCCTCCCCTGCCGGTGATTGCCCGAACCCGCGGCGGTCAACCGCGATCAGTCGCGCCTCGCTCGCCAGCGCCTCAAGCTGCCGCGCCCACGCCCCGCGCCCGTGGCTGAAGTCACCGTGGATCAGCAGCGCCGGCGGCCCGCTTCCCGCTTCGGTCCACGCCAGCCGTCGGAGCACTGGTCGTCCTTTCCCTCCGGACCGGCCCGGTGCTAGAATCCGACCGACTGGTCGGTCGGTTTTCGGAGGGCGCGCAGGTGACAGCCACGACCGAGAAGTCCGCAACCCGCCGCCAGCGCGTCCTTGACGCGGCCCTCGACGTCTTCTCGCGCGAAGGGTACGGCAACGCCGCCGTGGACGAGATCGCCCGCCGGTCCGACACCTCCAAGGGAGGGGTCTACTTCCACTTCCCGAGCAAGCAACTGCTCTTCCTCGCCCTCGTCGACGCTGCGGGCAAACTCCTGCTCGATCGCGTTCGCCAGGCGATCGAGTCGGAGTCCACCGCCACCGCGAAGGGCGACGCCGCGCTGCTCGCCGTCCTCCGCACCTTCGGGTCCCACCGGCCTCTCGCTCGCCTGCTCTTGATCGAGGCACTGGGTGCCGGCCGCGAGTTCACCGACCATCTCGCTGAGTTGCACACCGAGTTCGCCCGCGTCATCGAGACGTACCTCGACGCCGCCGTCGCCGCCGGGGAGTTCCCGCCGATGGACACCCGCGTTGCCAGCGTCGCCTGGTTCGGCGCGGTCAACCAGACGGTGACCCGCTGGGTGCTCACCGGCGAGCCGGAGCGACTCGAGGATGCCTACCCCGAACTCCGACGCCTCTTGCTGCATGGCATCGCCGGTTGCGCCTCGGAGTCGGCCCGATGATCGCCGTGCCGACCGTCTGCCTCTCCCCAGTCATGCCCGAAGGTGCCCGTGACACCGTCCGCCAGGCGATCGTGGCGGCGAACGAACGCGGGCGCGCGACGATCGCCGCAGTTCCCATCGCGCTGCCCATCGATATTGACCTGCTCGACCTCTACTCGGCCGAGTCGACCACCGCTGGGCCAAAGGTCTTCTGGCAACAGCAGTCGCGCGGCCTCTCGTTCGTCGGCCTCGACGCGGTCGCGGCGGTCGAGGCTGGCGGCCCCGGTCGATTCGCCACCATCTCCACGGCAACTCGCGAAATGTTCGATCGAGTGATCAGCGATCCCGCCACCCGGCGCGACGTGCGCTGCCTCGGCGGGTTCGCGTTCGACGACTGCCGTCGCCCGGGTCCCACGTGGGGCGATTTTCCCGGTGCAGCCTTCTGGCTCCCGCGCTGGCTCGTCGTCGCGGACCGAGCCGGCACGCGCGGCGTCGCCTGTGTTCCGGTCAGGCCGGGTTCAGACGCGGAGGTGGAACTTGCTCGTCTGAGCGCGGCGCTCACCGACCTGCTGGACGAGGTTCGACGAAGGTCTGGAGATGCCGATCCGCCGGTCCATGTCGGGCCCGTTTGCCTCGACGACGTGCCGTCCGAAACGGCGTGGAAGGAGGCCGTCGGCACCGCGGTGGGGGAGATAGGAGCAGGGCGACTGCGCAAGGTGGTCCTTGCCCGTTCGACGACCTTCGACGCCTCAACCCCGTTCTCCGTTGCGCCGGCGGTCGCCAGCCTCCGCGCTGCCAACCCAACCGCGACCGTCTTCGCCGTCACGCGCGGTCGCAGTACCTTCCTCGGTGCGACTCCCGAGTTGCTGGTGCGGCTCGCGGAGCGACGGTTCGAGACCGTGGCCTTGGCCGGCACCGTCGCCCGCGGCGCGACTCCGGACGACGATCTGCGCCTCGCCCGCCAGTTGCTCGCCAGTCGAAAGGACCGGGTCGAGCACGAGATCGTCGTCGAGACCATCCTCGACGCCCTTCGCCCAGTCAGCCGCGACGTCCATCGCGCCGAGGGAACTCCGCGAGTCGAGCGCTCCAAGAGCGTCCAACACCTGTCGACGCCGATCTCCGGGACCCTCGACGGCGATCGCACCGTGCTCGACCTCGTTGGCCGGCTCCACCCCACCCCGGCGGTGGGCGGAGCGCCGAGCGACCCGGCCCTGGCGTTCATCCGCGAGCACGAGCATCTGGACCGCGGCTGGTACGCCGGCCCGATCGGCTGGGTCGACGCCGCGGGCGGCGGCGAGTTCGCGGTCGCCCTCCGGTCCGGTGTGGTCACCGGCACGCGCGCGACGATCTTCGCCGGCTGCGGCGTGGTCGCCGACTCGCTCCCCGAGTCGGAGTTCGCGGAGACCGCGATCAAGCTGCGCCCGATGCTCGACGCACTCGGCATCGCCCGGTGAACGACGTCGGCACGCTGAACCTGCGAGCCGCCGAGACCCTCGTGCACGGCCTCGCCGTCGCCGGCCTTCGCCACGCGGTCGTCTGCCCCGGCTCGCGCTCGACGCCACTGGCCGTCGCCCTGCACCGCCTGTCGGGGATCCGCCTCTGGATGCACGTCGACGAACGGTCGGCCGCCTACTTCGGCCTCGGCATCGCCCGCCGAACCGAGGAGCCGGTCGCGCTCCTCTGCAGCTCGGGCACCGCCGCCGCGAACTTCCTCCCCGCCGTGGTCGAGGCGAACCTGTCGCAGGTGCCGCTCGTCGTCCTCACCGCCGACCGCCCGCCGGAGCTTCGGGATGTCGGGGCGGCCCAGACGATCGACCAAGTGCGACTCTACGGCGGACACGTCCGCTGGTTCGCCGACCTCCCGCTGCCGGACCCCGACCCTGTTTGTCTCCGGCACGCCGCGACCACCGCCGCTCGGGCGATGACCATAGCGGACACCGTCCCCAAGGGCCCCGTCCATCTCAACGTGCCGTTCCGCGAGCCTCTTCTGCCCCCAGGCCTGCTGCCGTCGGTCCCGGACGCGACATCGGCGGCCGTGCGAGCCACAGCACCGGCTCCCCGCAGCGCGCCCGAATCCGACATCCGCGACGCGGCCGACGTGCTGGCTGGTCACCGGCGCGGAGTCGTCGTCTGCGGTCCCCAGCATGACCGGGGTCTGGGCCGGGCCGTTGCCGCGCTCGCCGCGAGAACCGGCTGGCCGATCCTCGCCGACCCGTTGTCGCAGGTGCGCTGCGGGCCGCACGATCGAAGCCGGGTGATCGACGCCTACGACGCGTTCCTGCGGAGCGCCGACGTCGCCAAGCAGCTCTGCCCGGACATCGTCGTCAGACTCGGGGCCATCCCGACCTCCAAGCCGCTCAACACCTTCCTCGACCGTCAAGGCGCCGTGCCGACCGTTCTGGTCACTGGCAGCGACCGTTGGCCTGATCCTTGGTTTCGCGGCAGTCTGGTCGCCACCGGTGATCCGGGGCGCACGCTTTCGGCGATCGCAGCCAGGCTGCAAGCCCCTGCCGAACCCGAAAAGGAATGGCTCGCCCGGTGGCGCGACGCCAACTCCGCTGCCCGGGTCGCCATCGCCACCGCGCTTCCCGATCACCAACGCTTCGAAGGAGACGTCTTCCGAGACTTGGCGGGCATCCTGCCGGACGGCGCGACGCTGGTCGTGGGCAGCAGCATGCCGGTACGCGACCTCGACACGTTCCTGCCATCGACCGAGCGCGACTGGACGGTCGTCGCCAACCGTGGCGCGAACGGCATCGACGGCGTGGTTTCCACCGCCCTCGGGGCGGCGGCTGTCACCGACGGTCCGACCTTGCTGGTGGTCGGCGACCTTTCCTTCTTCCACGACATGAACGGTCTGCTCGCGGCCAAGCTGCATGCCATCGACGTCACCGTCTTGGTGATCAACAACGACGGCGGCGGCATCTTCTCCTTCCTGCCACAAGCCGCCTCGCTCGACGACGCGACTTTCGAGCACCTCTACGGCACCCCGATCGGCCTCGACCTCAAACGCGTCGCCCAGCTCTACGCCGCCGACCACACGGTGCCCGCCGATCGGCACGAACTGGCCACGACACTGAGGCGCACGCTGTCCACCAGAGGGTTGCACGTCGTCGAGTACCGCACGGACCGCCAATCGAACGTCGAGCAGCACCGAGCGTGCTGGCGTGCCGTCGACGCCGCCCTGCGACAGGAGGCCACCGGTGTCGTGGGGTGAGGCGATCACCTGCCCAGCCAACGGCGTTGCCTACCGCGTGGTCTGCGCCGGCAGCGGCCCGCCGCTCCTGTTGCTGCACGGGTTCACCGGCTCTGCGGACGCGTGGCAGATGGTCGCCCCGCCGATCGCCCGACACCGCCGGGTGATCGCGATCGACCTCCTCGGCCACGGGCAAACCGACGCACCCGACGACCCCGCACGGTACGGGATGTCCCCGGCAGTCGCCGATCTCGTGGCCGTGCTGGACCAGTTGGGGCACGACACGGTTGATCTCCTCGGCTACTCGATGGGCGGGCGTCTCGCGCTCGGGTTCGCCGTCACCCACCCGGACCGGGTCGCCAGTCTCGTTCTCGAGAGCGCCTCGGCCGGCATCGCCGACCCCGCCGAGCGCAAGACCCGCCGACGCGCCGACAACGAACTGGCCGACGCCATCGAACGAGACGGCATCGTCGCCTTCGTCGACCGCTGGGAGCGGCTTCCCCTGTTCGCCACGCAGACGCGACTCGGCAAGCAGGACCGGGCCCGGGTCCGCCGGGGTCGGCTCGCCCAGCGTCCCAACGGGCTGGCGAACTCGCTGCGCGGCTTCGGGCAAGGGGTACAGCCCGCGTTGCACGATCGGCTCGCCGCATTCCCGCGGCCAACGGTGCTGATCGTGGGCGAGCACGACGTCAAGTTCCGGGCGATCGCCAAGGACCTCGAGCCGCGGCTCGGCTGGGCGTGGTGCGACGTCGCCCCGCGCACCGGGCACGCCGTGCACCTCGAGGCCCCGCACTGGTACACGGACGCGGTGTTGGACCACCTCACCGCCGGCGACGAGGAAGCGGACGAAGAGGACTAGACCTCTCCGCGGAAAGGACCAAACCAGCCATGCCCGTCACGTGGGAGTCGTTCGGCAACTACACCGACATCGTCTACGAGAAGGGTGAGGGGATCGCCCGGATCACCATCAACCGACCCGAGGTCCGGAACGCCTTCCGTCCCCTGACCGTGATCGAGATGGGCCGCGCGTTCGAGGACGCCCGCGAGGACCCGGCGGTCGGCGTCGTCCTCCTGCGCGGCGCCGGCGATCTCGCCTTCTGCTCCGGGGGCGACCAGAAGGTGCGGGGCGACGCCGGCTACGTCGGCGAGGACCAAGTGCCGCGCCTCAACGTGCTCGACCTGCAGCACCAAATCCGCTACCTGCCGAAGCCGGTGGTGGCGGTGGTGGCCGGCTACGCGGTCGGCGGCGGACATGTCCTCCACATCATGTGCGACCTGACGATCGCGGCCGACAACGCAATCTTCGGCCAGACCGGGCCGCGCGTCGGCAGTTTCGACGCCGGCTACGGGGCGGCGCTCCTCGCCCGCATCGTCGGCCACAAGAAGGCGAAGGAGATCTGGTTCCTCTGTCGCCAGTACAACGCGCAAGAGGCACTCGACATGGGGCTCGTCAACACCGTCGTGCCCTTGGCCGACCTCGAGGAAACCTCCATCCAGTGGGCGAGGGAGATGCTCGCGCTCAGCCCGACCGCCCTGCGCTTCCTGAAGGCAGCCTTCAATGCCGACACCGACGGCCTCGCCGGCCTCCAGACCCTTGCCGGCGACGCGACCCGGCTCTTCTACATGAGCGAGGAAGGCCAGGAAGGGCGCGACGCGTGGGTCGGCAAGCGCAAGCCAGACTTCAGCAAGTTCCCCCGCCTGCCGTAGCCACCGGACATCCCGACCAATGCCGCCCCCCGTTGCCACGCCGCCAACCGCCGCCGAGCAGGTGCCGGACTGGCTGACGCGCCAGTCCCGGACGAATCGCGACGGGCTCGCGCTCCTCGACGACACCACCCGGCTCACGTGGGGCGAACTCGACTCGGCGGTCGGCCAGTTCGCGGGCTCGCTGGCTCGGCGCGGCATCGGGCCCGGTGACCGTGTCGGACTGCTTGCCGGCAACTCCTGCCAACTTGCCGTCGCCGTCCATGCGCTGCGTCGAGTCGGAGCCGTGCTCGTGCCCCTCAACGCCCGATTGACGCTGCCAGAGGTCGCCGGCTTGGCCCAGGCCGGCGAGACAGTCGCCGTCATCACCGACGACGAGCACGCCGCGCTCGCGACCGGAGCATCGGGCAGTGTCTGGTCACTCGCGGAACTCGCCAGCGAGACAGGGCGGCCGGCCCTGTCGTCGTCCGTCATTGACCTGACCGCCGTGCAGAGCGTCGTTTTCACCTCCGGCACCACCGGATCGCCCAAGGGCGCGCAACTGACCTACGGCAACTGGTACTGGGGGGCGGTCGGCTCCGCCATCCACCTCGGGCATCTGCCGAGCGACCGCTGGCTCGCCGTGCTCCCCCTCTTCCACGTCGGCGGGCTGGCGATCCTCTTCCGCAGCGCGATCACCGGCGTGCCGGTCGAAATCCACCGCCGATTCGATCCCGCGCGCGTCTGGCACGCCTTGACCCACGGAACCACGCTCGCATCGCTGGTGCCGACCACGCTGGCTCAGCTGGTCGAGACGGAGTCGTCGGCCCGCGTTCCGACCACGGCGCGGGTAATCCTGGTCGGCGGAGCCGGCACGCCACCAGGCCTGATCGAACGCGCCGTCGCCTGCGGCCTGCCGGTCGCACCCACCTACGGACTGACCGAGACCGCCTCGCAAGTCGCGACCCTCCGGCCCGACCGCGTGCGAGGTCGAGTCGGGTTCTCCGGTCAGCCGTTACCGACCACGGAACTGCGCATCGACGGGGAACCGGGCCGAGCAGGGGAGATTCTGGTCCGGGGCCGCACGGTGATGCGCGGCTACGTCGGCCCAGACTCGGGCCTTGAGCCAGATGGATGGTTTCGCACCGGCGACATCGGCGAACTGGACGACCAAGGGTATCTGACGGTCCACGACCGTCGGACCGACCTGATCGTCTCCGGCGGGGAAAACGTCTATCCCGCCGAGGTCGAGACCGTCCTGCTGGCCCATCCCGGCGTGGCCGAGGTGGCCGTGGTCGGTCGGGCCGATCCTCGTTGGGGCACGGTGCCGGTGGCGTTCGTCGTGCCCCGATCTGACACGACCATCGACACGGACTCGCTCGCCTCCCACTCGCGTCGTTCGCTTGCCGGCTACAAGGTGCCAACCGCGTTCCTGGTGGTCGATGCCTTGCCACGAACGGCGAGCGGCAAGGTCCGGCGCGCCGAGTTGCGCGAGGCGGTTCGGACGATGCCGGACCCGACTTGACCAACCCATCGGCCGTGAGCTCGGGCCTCGATGTCGAGCCGACCTACCGCCGTGACCGACCGACGTGGCTCTTCTACGCCACGCTCTGCTACTACGCCTACCTGATCTCCTGCCTCGGCCCGGCGATGCCGTTTCTGCGCGAGGAACTCGGCTTTCCGCTCAGCATCGCCAGTTGGCACTTCGGCGCGGCCGCTGCCGGCGGCGTCGGCGTCGGCCTGTTCGGGGCGCAGGTGATTCAACGCCTCGGCCGCGAGCGAGCGCACTGGGTCGGCGCGGGCGGACTGGTGGTCGCCACTCTCCTGCTGACCCTCGGGCGGCAGCCGTTGGTGACGGCGTCCGGCGCGTTGCTGTCTGGGCTTCTCGGCGGCCTCGTGCTCGTCTCCGGTCAAGCGGCGCTCGCCGACCACCACGGCTCCCGCCGCGCGATCGCGCTCACCGAGTCGAACGTGCTTGCCAGCGGCGCGTCGATCCTCGCCGCGGTCGCCGTCGGGCTCTTCGGCGGCTCCGTGATCGGGTGGCGCGGCGCCTACTGGCTGACGATCCCGGTCATCCTCGTCATCGCGTGGCGGTTCGGTTCCGCGTGGCCCACCAGCAAGGCCGCGCCGCGACGGCGCGTCGGCGGTCGGGTGACGCTGCCGGGTGTCTTCTGGCTCTTCGTCGGCGTCCTCGTCTGCGGCACCGCCGTCGAATGGTGCGTCTCGTACTGGGGCGCGGGCTTCCTCGCCGGCGCGCACGGGCTGACTCCGTCGTCGGCCGCGATCGGCATGAGCGCGTTCTTCGTCGGCATGCTGGTCGGTCGCGCCGTGGGCACGGTGCTGGCCCGCACCATCGACCCCGCCCGCCTGCTTCCCGGCGCGGTTGGTCTGGCGCTTGTCGGCTTTCCGTTGCTGTGGCTCGCGCCGAGCGCCCCGCTCGCCCTGGCCGGGCTGTTGACGACCGGGCTCGGCATCGCCAACGTCTACCCGATGGCCATCTCCGCCGCCGCGGGCCTCGTCCCCGAGAACGCCGACCTCGCCCTGACGCGCGTCGCCATCGGCACCTCGGGTTCGATCCTCCTCGCGCCGTTGGTGCTGGGCATCTTGGCTGACCGTCTCGGCATCGCCGTCGCCTTCGGCATCGGCGTGCCGCTGCTGGTCGTCGGCCTCGTCGTGGCGTTCGTCGCCTCGCGCCGAACGGGACGCCCTTCCGCCCCGGATGCGTGAACTCGCTCCGGCCGCCTACCCGTCGAGTCCTCCAAGCTCGCCAGCCACCGCGGTGAGGCTGTCGTCGAGGATCTCGACCAGTTCGTCCGCCTCGTCCCGGCTGAGGCTCAACGGCGGCGCGTAGAGTAGATGGTCGCCGCGCATCCCGTCGACGGTGCCGCTGCCGGGGTACGACACCAAGCCGCGCTCCAGCGTGGCCCGCCCGATTCGGCGAGAGACGCGCCACTCCGTCGGGAACGGTTCCTTCGTCCACCGGTCTCGGACCAATTCGATGCCGATCAGGAGGCCCAGACCGCGCACGTCGCCGATCATCGGGTGCCGATCCTGCAACCCGCGCAGCCGACCCAGCAGGTAGCCGCCGACCTCGGCCGCGTTCTCGACGAGCCGATGCTCTCGGATGTAGGTCAGCACCGCCGCCCCGGCCGCGCAGGCGAGCGGGTTGCCGGACGCGGTGTGCCCGATCACGAACGAGCCGCGGTGCGTGCGGACCTCGTCGACCAGCTCCGGCTTGGCGATCACCGCCCCGAGCGGCGCGTAGCCGCCGCTGATGCCCTTGGCGCAGGCGATCAGGTCCGGCACGACGCCCCAGTGGTCGATGCCGAAGCTGCGACCGGTTCGGCCGAACCCGGTCATCACCTCGTCCGCGATCAGCAGCACGTCGTGCCGGTCGCAGATCTCGCGGATCCGGGCGAAGTAGCCGTCGGTCGCCGCCACCGCCCCGAGCGTGGCCCCGACGACCGGTTCGGCGATGAACGCCGCGACGTTCTCCGGCCCAAGCTGTCGGATCACGTAGTCGAGGTGGTCGGCGCACGACAAGTCGCACGTGGGACAGGCGCTGCTCGCCCGGCACCGGTACGGATGGCACGGCACGATGTGCTCGGCATGGGGGAGCGCCGCGCCGTAGGGAGCGCGACGACCGGCGTTCCCCCCGTACCCGAGCGAAGCCAGCGTCGCCCCGTGGAACGACTGCCACCGCCCGACTACGATCTGCTTGGTGCCCTTGCCGCGATCTCGCTGCACCTGCAGCGCCATCTTGACCGCGTTCTCCGTTGCCTCCGACCCGCCCGAGACGAACCAGACCTTGCCGAACCCGGGCGGCGCGAACGACTCGACGATGATTCGGGCGCACCGCTCGATCGGCTCGGTCGTGAAGGCGTGCGTCGGCGCGTAGGCCAGAGTTCTGGCCTGCTCCGCGATGGCGTCCGCCACCTCGGCCACGCCGTGCCCGATCGAGGTCACCGCTGCCGACCCGCCCGAGCCGTCCAAGTAGCGGTTGCCGTCGCTGTCGTACAAGTAGACGCCCTCGCCGCGCACCAGCATCGGGTAGTCGCGGCGCAAGTCCCGGTGAATCACTTGGGTGGCGCGATGTCCGATCACCACGGGTTTCCTCCGCTGCTTCGCCGAGTCGGCCCGGAAGGTTCGCCGACCCGCGCGCTTCCGTCGCAGCCTGTCAGTGCGTGCTAGAGTCGCCCACCGACGGCTGACTGAAGAATCGTCACTCGGTCGCGGAGGCCCATGGACGGCTCGCCCTTTCCCGAGATCGACACACGCGGCCGGCACCGGCATCCGCTGTGGGCGCCGGGCACGGACCTGGCCCGTCGCTGGCTCCTCGCGGTCCTCGCCGGTGTCGCCGCGTATGCTGCGGCGAGGACGAGCACCGGCCACTCGGCCGCGCTCTTGGTCGGCTGGGACGTGACCCTCGTCGTCTCCCTCGTCCTGCCGTGGAGGCGCATCCTCCGCTCGACGCCGGAGACGTCACGCCTCCACGCGGTCCGCGACGACCCGGGCAGCGTCGTCTTGTTGGTGGTGTCGTTGGCGGTGAGCATCGGCGCTCTGCTCACCGCCGTGCTCATTCTGACGCGGCCGGGGAGAATGGGCACGGGAATCTGGGCCGACTTGGAACCGGCGCTCGTCGGCATCAGCATCGTCGCCGGCTGGGCCGTGCTGCAGACCGGCTTCACGCTCCACTACGCCCGGTTGTACTACCGGGAGGACGACACGCCCGGCGGCCTCGATTTCAAGGGCGACAACCCGCCCGACGACCTCGACTTCGCCTATTTTGGCTTCGGCGTCGGCGTCGCCTTCCAAACCTCCGACGTTGACATCACCAGCCGCGACATCCGCCGCACCGTGCTGGCCCACTCGGTGATCTCGTTTTTCTACAGCGCGTCCGTGCTCGCCCTGACAGTCAACATCCTGGCCGGGAAGCTCGGCTGAGCCCCACCCTGCTCCGCATCCGTTCACGTCAGGTTGTCGACGAAAAGGACGAAGAGCCGCCCCGGCCCTTGCACCCCGACTGTCAGCACCCGCTCGATGTCTGCCGTGCGGCTTGGCCCGGTGACGAGCGTCGCCATGCCACCGGGCCGCAGCGCGGCCGCTCGCAGTGCCGCCGCGCTGTCCGCGAGGCTCGCGACCAAGTGGTCACTCGCGCAAACCACGACGTGGTTACGTGGCAGCATGCCGATCGACCGGTCCTCAAGCGTCCGCTCGACCAGCAGGAGCGACCCGGTCTCCGCGACCGCCAAGTCAGCTAGGCTGAGCCCAAGCTGCGCATCGCGGACGGTTTCCGGCGACGGGGACACATGCCACATTGTGCCGTTCGCTGTCACACCGCGCATCAGGTCTGGCGCACGTTCCCCCAGCTCGGCCGCGACGGATCCTTCCGTCAGGCCAAGCTCGGCCACGACACCGGCGATCCACGCCGCGGCCGCGTCGCTGTCGGCGACGGCCCCAACCCGGACGTCGAGGTCGGCGCAGCGCTGGGTGAACTCGTCCAAGGTCGGCCCGCCGACCAGGCGGCTGTCGATCGGCGGCATCGTCGGCTCCGTCACGTGAATTCGGGCACGGGCAGGGCGTCCGGTCCCGCCGCCGCCGCAAGCGACGCGGCTACAGCATCGCCCCGATGATCCACGGGTTGAATTCTTCCTCGCCGACCCCCGCCGCCTCGCTCTTGCTCTGCGCGCCGGACGCCACCGCGAGGACTCGTTCGAAGATCTCCTGTCCGAGTTCCTCCAGACTGACGCCGTCGAGGACCTTTCCGGCGTTGATGTCCATGTCCGGCTCCTGGTTGGCGTACAGCGTCGAGTTGGTCGCGATCTTGATCGACGGGGCCGGCTTGAAGCCGAACGCCGAGCCCCGGCCGGTGGTGAAGACGACCACGTTGCAGCCGCCGGCGACCTGCCCGGTGACCGAGACCGGGTCGTAGCCGGGCGAGTCCATGTGGACGAAGCCGTGCTCGGTCACGCGCTCGGCATAGCGGACCACTTGGTTGAGCGGGGTGCTCCCCGCCTTGGCGATTGCCCCCAGCGACTTCTCGTAGATCGTCGTCAGCCCGCCGAGCTTGTTGCCCGGAGCCGGGTTGTTGTCGATCGACGCCCCGAACATCGCGGTGTACTTCTCCCACCAGTGGATACAGTCGATCAGGTCCTGCGCCACCTGCTCGTTCTTCGCCCGCCGAGTCAGCAGGTGCTCACCGCCGTAGACCTCGGTCGTCTCGCCCAGCACCACGGTCCCGCCCTGCCGCACGATCTCGTCGGCCGCCTTGCCGAGACCCGGGTTCGCGGTCACGCCCGACCAGCCGTCGGAGCCGCCGCACTGGAGGGCGACGACCAGCTCGGAGGCCGGCACCTCCTCGCGCACCGCCTCGTTCGCCTTCGGCAGCAACTGCTCGATCGCCGCGATCCCGGCCTCGACCGTCTTCTGGAAACCGCCGTCCTGCTGGATCGTCAGCACCGTCGGCCGATGGCCGTGGCCGAGCCCCGTCGCCTCGATCAGGTCGTCCGGCTGGTTCACCTCGCAGCCGAGACTGAGAATCACGTAGCCGCCGATGTTCGGGTGGTCGACGATTCCGGCCATGGTCCGCTGCAGCAGCCCGAGGTCGGAGGAACCGTAGTGCGCCCCGCAGCCCCCCTTGGTCGGGAAGCCGATCACCCCGTCGACGTTCGGGTACGCGTCGAGCACGCCCGGCTGCTTGAAGTGGTCGACGATCCGACGGGTGGCCGACGACGAGCAGTTGACCGAGGCGAGCACCGCGACGTAGTTTCGCGTCCCCACTCGGCCGTCGCTGCGGCGGTAGCCCATGAAGGTCCGGCGATTCGCCTCCGGCACGAATTCCACCGGCCGGTACTCGCTCGAGATCGCGTAGTCGAGCTCGAGCTCATGGCCAACCGACAGATTCTGGCTGTGGACGTGCTGGCCGGGTGCGATGTCCTGCGTGGCAAAGCCGATGATCTGCCCGTAGCGGCGGACCTCGCCCCCCTTCTCGATCGCCCGCAGCGCGACCTTGTGGCCCGGCGGAATCACCTGCACGACCTTGACCTCACCATAGGGCGTCCGCAGCACCGTGCGAGGCACCAAAGGCTGCTTCGCGATCGCCACGGCGTCGCCTTCGTGCAGGAGGACCGCGACGTCGGCGAGGTCGACCGGTTCGGTGGGCGCCTTCCCCGTCAGGTTCAGCGACTCGCCGCGATAGGACTGCGACTTCGGGGGAACCGTCATCTCCGTGCTCCTCATGCTTGGTCTCGGCGCGGCGGAACGCGCCGACCGATCGCCGGTGGTGCGGGCGCGGGTCGTCACGCCACAACGGGCACGCCAGCCCGCTCGACCGGCACGCGGTCGCTTCTGCCGTCATGATATCGCCCCGCAGCGCCGGCTGACCGGCCCCTGCGACACGTGACAGGGGGTCGACCCGCCGTCCGGTCAGCCCGAGACGACGATCAGATTGGCGTACGGGCAAGTGTCTCCAGTGCGGACCGTCGCCTTGCCGGACTGGGCCAGCCGCTTCAACTCAAGGTGGCTCACGTACTGCAGCGGGAGGTCGCCGAGAAGTTCCCTCAACTCGGCGATCCGATGCGGACTGACTGCCGCCATCTCGTCGGTGACCACCACCCGATCAATCCCGTACTCAGGGACGACCGCGCGCAGGACGTCGAGCACCGTCGGCAGGTCGTCGACCAGCGCGAGGTCGATTCGCTCCGGGCCGTCCGGCACCGGGAACCCGCGGTCGCAAACGGTGAAGTAGTCGGTGTGGCCGGTCCGCGACAGAAGCAGGTTGAGTTGCGGATGGAGGATGCCCTGCTTCTTCACGGCAGCTCCTCGTCAAACGGCACTCCGCCGACTCCTTCCACACGATCTGACCGTCCTAGGTAGGCCTCGCGCTGCTCCAGCGTCACCCGCTCCCGAAACCCGGGTGCCGGCCGCTTGAGAAACGCACGCGCGGCCTCGCCCCGCGCAGTGACCGCCACCAGTTCCCAGCCCTCCGCGCCGAGCGCGTTGAGCGCCTGCTCGTCCGGGTCCGCCGCCACGGTGTACTCCCACGCGACCGGGTGCCGGTCTCCCGCCACGGGGCATGCTCCTTCGTCAAGACCACTCAGTCGCCGCCGGGCTGGCGGCACGTCGTCCGCTATCCTACCGTGTGCGAAGCGACCGGCAGGGAGGCGGGCGGCGACGCCCGTGGAGGACGCGATGAAGCTCGCCACGCGAATGGGTCGGCTGGGAACGGAGACGGCATTCGAGGTGCTGGTGCGGGCGCGAGCGCTCGAGGCGAAGGGGGTCGACGTCGTCCACCTCGAGATCGGCGAGCCCGACTTCGACACCCCCCGCAACGTCGTCGACGCCGGCTGCGACGCACTCCAGAACGGCTGGACCCACTACGGCCCGGCCGCCGGCCTGCCCGACCTCAAGCAGGCGATCGCCACCTACCTGAACGGCAGCCGCGGCACCCGTTACCGCCCCGACAACATCGTCGTCACCCCCGGCGGCAAGCCGATCATGTTCTTCGTCATCCTCGCCCTGCTCGAGCGCGGGGACGAGGCGATCTACCCCGACCCGGGCTTCCCGATCTACGGCAGCATGATCAACTTCGTCGGCGCGACCCCCGTGCCGCTGCCCATCCGCGAGGAGAACGCCTTCCGCCTCGACGTCGACGAACTGGAACGGCTGATCACCCCGCGCACCAAGCTGCTGATCATCAACAGCCCGGCCAACCCGACCGGCGGCGTGCTGGAGCGTTCCGACATCGAGCGCATCGCCCGACTCGCGGTCGAGCACGACCTGATCGTCCTCTCGGACGAGATCTACGCCGAGATCCTCTACAGCGGGGAGCACGTCTCGATCGCCACCATGCCGGGCATGGCGGAGCGCACCGTCGTCCTCGACGGCTTCTCCAAGACCTACGCCATGACCGGCTGGCGGCTCGGCTACGGCGCGATGCCGGAGGAACTGGCGGCCGTCATCGCCAAGCTGATGGTCAACAGCGTCTCGTGCACCGCCGCCGCGGTCCAGAAGGCCGGGGTCGAGGCGCTCGAAGGACCGCAGGACGACGTCCGGGCGATGGTCGAGGCCTTCCGCCGACGCCGCGACTTGATGGTCTCCGGCCTGAACGCGATCGACGGCATCTCCTGCCTGGAGCCGAAGGGCGCGTTCTACGTCTTCCCCAACATCTCCGGCACGGGGATGACCAGCCGCGCCTTCGCCGACCGCTTGCTCGACGAGTTCGGCGTCGCCGCGCTCGCCGGCACCTCGTTCGGCGCGCAGGGCGAGGGGTACCTCCGGCTCTCCTACGCCAACTCCGAGGAGAACCTCGCCAAGGCCCTCGACCGCATCGCCGCCGCGACACGGTCGGCGATCGCGACCGTCTGAAGCGAACGCATCGTCCGGGGCTGGGCCTTCGCGGGAAGGCCCGGCCCCGGCTGAGCCACGCCCGCCGCGTCTCGGAAGGCGGGCGCGGTGCACGGAGGCAAACATGTCAGGCCAGTCATTGATCCTGCACGGGGTCGCCCGTCTCGACGGCGCGGACAACCATCCGCACGCCGCGCGCCGCCTGCGCGAATCGTGGCCGTCCGTTGACCTCGCTGCCGCCGGTTCTGCCTCGGAGCCTTCCCACCCGGTGGTTCGGTTGCACACCGACGAATCGTTGCCGGAGGGCGCGTTCACCCTCGAGATCGGCGCGGGCGAGCCCGGCCCGGAGATCGTGGTCCGCGGCGGCCCCTTCTCCGGCGTGATCTACGGCGCGGAGGAACTGATCCGCCGATCACGGCCCTCGGCAGATGCCGTCGAGCTGGCTGCCGGCCGGGTTGAGGCCACGCCCGGCCTCCCCTACCGCACGTTCTGGACGTGGGACCACACCACCAACTGGGACGTCGAACAGATCGGCGTGCAAGAGATCGGCGTCGTCCACCCCTACAGCAAGCCGCCGGACGGCTTCCTCGCCGACTACCAGCGGATGGTCGACTTCATGAGCCGTCACCGCATCGCGGCGGTCGTCATCTTCGGCTTCTTCCGCGACACCCACGGCGGCGTCGAAGCCGCCCGCGAACTCTGCCGCTACGCCAACGAGCGCGGCGTGCGCATCCTCCCCGGCGTCGCCATCAACGCCTACGGCGGGGTCTACTGGGAAGGCGAGCACCCCTACAACCTCGCCACGTGGCTCCGTCGGCACCCGGACCTCGCCGCCACGCTGGAGCGTCCGGTCGGCTTCCGGCTCGACGACCTCGACTTCCCGCTCAACTTCCCGCGCAGCGACTACACCGTCTCCGGCTGCCCGTCCCGACCGGAGAACCTCCGCTGGATGGAGGAAGGCATCGCCTGGCTGGCCGAGACCTGCGAGATCGGCGGCATCAACATCGAGAGCGGCGACTACGGCGTCTGCGGCTGCCCCACCTGCGTCGCCCGCCGCGCCGCCCGCGAGGACGCTCGCCGCCGCGACGGCTACGCCGAGTCGTGGTCGCACGCCGACATGGCCGACTTCTACCCGCGCCTCTACGCCGCGGCCAACGCCCGCCGCGACAACCTCTGGCTCTACTCCGAGTTGCAGTGGGACAACCTGCTCGACCCGGTCTCGCACGACGCCCTGCGCGTGCTGCCGGACGCCGGCATCTACCAGCACACGCTCAACCGCAGCTACTGGAACCGCGTCCGGGCCGAGCTGACGCCCGACTACGTTCGCGCCCTGCCGACGAAGCGCAACGTCTTCCGCGCCCAGTTCGCCTGTCAGTGGAACGGCGACCACCGCACCGAGCGCTATCGCTTCAACGGTCGCGACTTCGCCGAACTGTCGTGGAAGGCCGCCGAGACCGGCCTCCAAGGACTGACCGTCTGGGGCGAGCCGTCGCCGTACATCCCGCCGGTCGAGCTGAGCTACCTCGCGTTCGCCCGCTTCACCTACGACCCGACGCTGACGTGGGAGGCGTTCGTGCGCGAGGAGGTCGAACCCCGGCTCGGCGGCGAGGCCGCGGCCCGTCGCTATCTCGACCTCATCGCCGAGGTCGACGCCCCCGCGAGGCTCGACGACGCGAGGTGGCGCGAACGGAGGGACGAAGCACGCGACGCGGCCCGAGGCATGGACGACGAGGCCTCCCGCCGCTGGACGTGGCTGGCGGACCGGATCGACCGCCTTCGCTACAACGCCGCGACGGCCGCGGCGCGCTAGCGCGGGTTCGAGGACTGCCCGAGCGAGATCGCCTCGGCCGTTCGGTACGCCGCCGAAACGCTGGCCCCGGTGTGGATGCGCTGGATCGTCTCCCCGAGCAGGGGCGCGACCGACAGCACCGTCAGCTTCGGGAACCGCTTCTCCGGCGGCACCGCGATGCTGTTGGTGACGACGATCTCCTGCAGCGGACTGCGCTCCAGCCGCTCGATCGCCGGCCCGGAGAGGACCGGGTGAATGGACGAGGCGTAGACGGCCTTCGCCCCGTTCCGGACGCAGACCTCGGCCGCCTGGGTGATCGAGCCGGCGGTGTCGATCTCGTCGTCGACGATCACCACCGATCGGCCCTCGACCGAGCCGATCAGGTTCAGCACCTCGGAGCGGTCCTCGTTGCCGTGCCGCCGCTTCTCGATGATCGCCAACGGCGCGTCGATCGACTCCGCGAAGTTGCGCGCCCGCTTCGTGTTGCCGAGGTCCGGCGAGACGACCACCGGGTCCGGCAGCCGCTTGCGCGCGAAATAGCCCGAGGTGATCGACATCGCGCTCATCTCGTCGACCGGCACGTCGAAGAAGCCTTGGATCTGGCCGGCGTGAAGGTCGAGCGTCAGCACTCGGTCCGCGCCCGAGACGCCGACCAGCTTGGCCACCAGCCGGGCCGTGATCGGCACTCGCGGCTGATCCTTCTTGTCGGTGCGGCCGTAGCCGAAGTACGGGATCACCGCCGTCACCCGGCCTGCCGACGCCCGCTTCGCGGTGTCGGTCATGATCAGCAACTCCATGATCGAGTCGTTGATCGGCTTGGCGAACGACTGGACGATGAAGACGTCGTTCTCCCGTACGCTCTCCAGCAGGCGGACGAACGTGTTGTCGTTCGAGAACTTGAAGACCTCGGCCCGACCGAGCGGGATGCCGATGTAGTCGCACGTCTCGCGCGCCAGCTCGGGGTTCGCGTTCCCGGTGTAGACCATCAGGTCGTGGTAGTGCCCGGCCACCTCGCGCTCCTCTCCCCCGACGGGGTGGTTGGTTTGGGGGCGACCACCCGGGCCGCGGTCCCGATGCTCACGTCCTGCGACGCTCGTAGTAAAGCAAACCGCCGCCGCGCCCTGCGCCGCGCCGCATGAACGATGGTCCGCGGCTCGTCAGTCGGCGGGCGTCTCGCCCTCCGGCGGGTCCGGCTCCAGCGCGGCGAGGGCCGCCTCGGCCGCGCGTTGCTCCGCCTCCCGTTTGCTGCCACCCGTCCCGCTGCCGAGCGTCTCGCCGCGAAAGACGACCTCGACGGTGAACACCCGCTGGTGGTCCGGCCCCGCCGTGTCGACCACCCGGTAAATGGGGGACGCCCGGTGCCGGGCCTGCAACGCCATCTGGAGATCGCCCTTCGGGTTCGCCGCGCCCTCCGGCTCGGCGTCCCCCTCGCCGACCTCCTGCTCGAGGAACCCGGTCACGAACCGTTCGGCCACCGCGTCCCCTTGGTCGAGGGCGATCGCCCCGATCAGGGCCTCGAACGCCCCGGCCAGCATGCGGTCGCGAGCGCCCTCGCCGGGCCGCTCGCCGCGGCCAACGGTCAATGCCTCGGCCAGTCCGATCTCCCGCGCCCAGCGGACGAGCGACTCGGCCCGGACCAGCCCAACCCGGCGCTGGGTCAGCACCCCTTCCGGTGCCTCAGGGTCGGTCGCGTAGAGAAACTTCGACGCTGCGAGGCCGAGCACCGCGTCGCCGAGGAACTCGAGGCGCTCGTTGGTCAAGGTCGCCTGCGGGGCGTCGTCGCTCAGGTCGTTCAGGGTTGAGCGGTGGGTGAGGGCGAGTTCGAGCAGCGCGGGGTTGCCGAACCGCAGCCCGAGCCGCTCCGCGAGCGCGGCGGCCCGCTTGCCGCGTGTGCGAATCCCCAGCGGGTTGCGCGAACGGCGCGATTTCCCGCCAACCGAACCGTGTTCCGCCGGCGCGGTCATTCCTGCAAGCCCCCGGGCGCTGACGGGAGCACACGCGACTCCACCCGGCTAGCGGGCGGCATCGGCGACGGCCCGGTTGAGGTCCACGCCCGCGTTGGTGGCGACGGCACCGAGCGCGTCCCAGTTGACCGACACGGAGTAGACGTAGTGCATCGGCTCGGTCTCGCGCGAGCGGGACTCCGCGAGATCGTACGGCACGAGCAACTGGGTCAGCGCGTCGGCGACGGCATTCTGGTCCGGGTCGCGATCATCGAGGTCGATCGCCGGCTCGCCACGATCGCGTGCCGCGGCCGCAAGCGCCAGACCCCGGCGAAACGGGTCGCGCAGCGCCGTTGCCCGTTCCCATTCGCGGGCTGCGACGTCGGACTTGGCGTCCATCAGGTCGTCGTCCGACGCCGAGGCATTGAGGTCGACGTCCTTCTGCCCGTCGTCGATGACGTCGTGCTCGACAATCCACGCCAGAAGCCGGTCCAGTCCGTCGCCCCGCTCCATTCCCCTTCCCTTCGTCGCTCCGAACTCTTGCGGTCAACGCCGTTCGCGGTTAGCAGGCCCCCATCATCTGCGGCACGCTGACCAGCGAGAACCCGCGCCCCTGCAAGTCGCTGATGATCCACGGCAGAGCCGTTGCCGTCGACCACGTGCTGGTCGACGAGTCCATGTGCAGTTCGACGATCGCGCCGTCGTAGACGTTGTCCATCACGTTGGCGTAGACCGAGTCGGCGGTCGCGTTCAGTTCCCAGTCGTCCGACCTCACGTTCCAGCCGATGGTGGTGTAGCCGTTGTTGGCGATGATCCAGCGGACGCGGTCGTCGCTCGAGCCGCCGAAGCAGGTGAAGTACGGGGCTGGCGCGTAGCCGAGCGCATTGGTCAGCGCCGTGGTCGAGGCTTGCACGTCCCACGCCACGTCGTCATCGGACCGGGTTGGCAGCTCCGGCGGGTTGTACCCGTGGCTGCCGACCGGCCCGTAGACGGCCATCTGCTGGATCAGCCACGGGTTCTGGTCGGCCAGCCAGCCCATCGCGAAGAAGGACACCGGCACCCCGTAGGCGTTCAATGTGTCGAACACGCCGGTGGCGGGGCTGTAGCCGGAGCCGACGTTGAAGATCAACGCCACCCGGCCGCATCCCGGCTGCCCCTCGACGAAGTAGGGCGCTTCCTGCGCCGCCGCGCCCCGGCCGATCCTCCAGCCGCCGGGGCCTCGCCCCGGACGCGCCGTGACGGCACCCGCCGCCACGGCGGCGGTCAATAGAGTTCTCCGGGAAGTTGGCATCGGAACGTGGCCCCCGTCGACGGGCAGCGGGTCGCTCGTCTGGTGTACGCGAAATCCCGATCTTGCGTACCCCGTGACGGGCCGTCGCGTCAAGGCGGGGCGGGCAGACCGAGCCGCACGCTGCGGCACCGATACTCAGCCCGTCGAATGGTCGCCCGTGCCGCTTGCCCGCAACGGCAACCTCGCGTATAACCGGCCATCCGCACCGGCCTCGCCGAGGTGGCGCGACGTTGCGCCGGCGCGGCAACCAACCGTTCGGAAGGAGAAGGACGATGGCAGTCGAAGCCCTCGCCGTCGACGTCAGCCCCAGCCGCGAGCAACTGCTCGACATGTACGAGCGGATGGTCCAGATTCGCGTCTTCGAGGATCTCGCCGGCAAGAACTTCGCGGCCGGCCTGATCCCCGGCTTCGTCCACCTCTACGCCGGCGAGGAGGCAGTTGCGGTCGGCATCTGCTCCCAGCTCACCGACCGCGACGTGATCACCAGCACCCACCGCGGCCACGGCCACTGCATCGCCAAGGGCGTCGACATCCCCGGCATGGTCGCCGAGCTGATGGGCAAGTCGACCGGCGTCTGCAAGGGCAAGGGCGGCTCGATGCACATCGCCGACGTCGAGCGCGGCATGCTCGGCGCGAACGGCATCGTCGGCGGCGGCATGCCGCTCGCCTGCGGCGCGGCCCTCTCCGCCAAGACGCTCGGCACCGGCGGCCTCGCCGTCAGCTTCTTCGGCGACGGCGCGTCGAACCAGGGCACCTTCCACGAGAGCATGAACCTCGCCGCGATCTGGAAGCTGCCGGTCGTCTTCGTCTGCGAGAACAACGGCTACGCCGAGTCGACCCCGACTCGCTACCACTGCTCCGTTTCCGACATCGCCAACCGGGCCGCCGCCTACGAGATCCCCGGCGTCGTCGTCGACGGGCTCGACCTCTTCGCGGTCTACGAGACCTTCCGCGAGGCGGCCGAGCGCGCCCGCCGCGGCGAGGGGCCGACCCTGATCGAGGCCAAGACCTACCGCTACTACGGGCACTTCCAAGGCGACCAAGTCACGTACCGCACCGACGAGGAACTTCAGGCCCACAAGGAGCGCGACGCGATCGCCCACGTTCGCACGCAACTGATCGAGCAGGGTATCGCCAGCGCCGAGGAACTCGACGCCATCGACGCCCGCGTCGCCAAGCAGCTCGACGACGCGTGGGAGGTCGGCAAGGCCGCGCCGTTCCCGGAGCCGGAGGAGACCCTGACCGACGTCTACGTCTCCTACTAGCCCGATCGTCGCCTGATCGGCGACCGCTCGACCGGACCGAGGAGGACCCCGATGGCCACGGCCACCGCCGCTCGCACGATGACCTACCAACAGGCGATCAACGACGCCTTGCGCATCGCGATGCGCGAGGACCCGCGCGTCGTGCTCCTCGGCGAGGACATCGCCGGCGGCGCGATGGTCGACCACCTGATCAACGACGACGCCTGGGGCGGCCCGATGGGCGTCACCAAGGGCCTCGTCCAAGAGTTCGGCCGCGACCGCGTGCTCGACACCCCGATCACCGAGGCCGGCTTCATCGGCGCGGCGGCAGGCGCGGCGGCGACCGGTCTCCGCCCCGTGGCCGAGCTCATGTTCGTCGACTTCTTCGGCTGCTGCATGGACCAGATCTACAACCAGGGGGCGAAGTTCCGGTACATGTTCGGCGGCAAGGCGATCTGCCCGGTCGTCATCCGCACCCAGATCGGCGCGGGCGTCAGCGCGGCGGCCCAGCACTCCGGGTGCCACTACTCCGTCTTCACCCACATGCCCGGCATCAAGTGCGTGGTCCCCTCCACCCCGGCCGATGCCAAGGGGCTCCTGCTGACCGCCATCCGCGACGACGACCTCGTGCTCTTCTTCGAGAACAAGGTGCTCTACGGCACCAAGGGCGAGGTGCCCGAGGGCGACGAGGGGATCCCCTTCGGCGTTGCCGACATCAAGCGCGAGGGCGAGGACGTCACCATCGTCGCCATCTCCCGCATGGTGCAGCAGTCGCTGGCGGCGGCGAAGACCCTCGCCGCCGAGGGGATCGAGGCCGAGGTGGTCGACCCCCGGACGCTCTCGCCGCTCGACGAGGGGACGATCCTCGAGTCGGTCGCCAAGACCCACCACCTCGTGATCGTCGACGAGGACAACCCGCGCTGCAGCGTCGCCACCGACATCGCGGCGATGGTCGCCGACAAGGGCTTCGACCTGCTCGACGCCCCGGTCAAGATCGTCAGCGCCCCGCACACGCCGGTGCCGTTCAGCCCGCCGCTGGAGCATGCCTACGTGCCGAGCCCGGACCGGATCGTCGAGGCCGTCCGCTCGATCCGCTAGACTGGAGACCGACCACATCTGGTGAGTGGGGCGGTCCCCGGCGGGGCCGCCCCTCACGTGCGGGGGAGTCCGCGATGCCGACGATCGTGACGATGCCGAAGTGGGGCCTGACGATGACCACCGGCACGATCACCAGCTGGATCGCCAGCGAGGGTGACGAGGTGGTCGAGGGGGCCCCGCTCCTGACCGTCGAGACCGAGAAGGCGGTCAACGACGTCGAGGCCCCGGCCGAGGGCGTCCTCGTCAAGATCGTCGCAGGCACCGGCGACGAAATCCCGGTGATGGGAGCCCTCGCCGTGATCGCGGCCAAGGGCGAGGTCGTCAGCGACGACGAGATCGCCGCCCTCGTCGGCGGTGCGGCCCCGGTCGCTGCCGCAGGCGCGGCCACGGCCGCCGCTGGACCGGCCCGTGCCCCCCGGGCTGCCGCCCGCGACGCCTCCGGACGCGTCAACGCCTCGCCCGCCGCCCGCAAGCGGGCGGCGGAGCTCGGCATCGACCTCGCCACCGTCGAGGCCACCGGGCCGGGCGGCCGGATCACCAGCGAGGACATCGACCGCGCCGCGGCTGCCGCGAGAAGCGCCTCCGCCGCGCCGCGCGAGGACATCGTGACCCTCGCCAGCGGCCGCCAGATCGCTGCGCTTGTCGCCGGCCCGGAGGACGCCGAGACCAAGCTCCTCTTCGTTCACGGCCTGACCGGGTCGCAGTCGACGTGGGGCGCGGTCCTCGGGCCGCTCGTCGACCGCTACCGCCTCGCGGCGATCGACCTGCCCGGCCACGGCAAGAGCGACAAGCCGATGCCGGAGGCGGCGGACTATAGCGCCGCCGGTCTCGCCGAGAACGTCGGCGAGGTGATCGTCTCGCTCGGCCTCGCTCCCGCGGTCGTGGTCGGCCACTCCTTCGGCGGCGCGGTCGCCCTCAGCCTCGCCCAGCAGCGCCCGAAGCTGGTCCGCGCCCTCGTCCTCGTCGACAGCGGCGGCCTCGGCCCGGAGATCAGCCCGGAGCTGATCTCGCTGGCGGAGGCCCACCCCAGCAAGGACGTCGCCCGCAGCCTGCTCGAGCTCTTCATCGAGGACAAGCGGCTGGTTCTCGACCGCGGCGTCGACGACATGTACCACGGTATCTCGCAGGCGGGCGCGCACGGCGCGATCCGGGCCATCGTCGACGACGCCTTCCCGGAAGGGAAGCAGAACCTGTCGCTGGCCGAGAAACTGGGAGACGTCCACACCCCGACCTTCCTGGTCTGGGGCGAACTCGACCGCGTCATCCCGGTTTCGCAGTCGGCCGCGGCCCACGACAAGATCGCCGGCTCGTGGCTCGAGGTGATCGAGGGCATCGGCCACGTGCCTCAGGTGGAAGCGCCGCAGCGGTTCGTCGAGTTGCTTGAGGAGTTCGTCACGTCGCTGCCGCCTGCGGCCGCCCCGGAGCCAGAGCCGGAATCTGAGCCGGAGCCCAAGACGGAAGCAGAGACGGCCACCGCTGAACCGGCCGCCGACGAGGTCGAGGCCGCGAACGCGGCCGCATCAAGCGAGGAGGAGCCGCCCTCCCCCTCGGAGTCGGAACTGACCAGCAACCAAGGCTAGGAACGACGCCATCGTGCCGGAATCGCTCGTCGGAATCGTCGCCAACCCTGCCAGCGGCAAGGACATCCGCCGGCTCGTCGCCCACGGCTCGAGCTTCGACAACAACGAGAAGATCAACATCGTCCGCCGGGTGCTGCTCGGCATGGACGCGGTCGGGACCGAGCGCGTCGCCTACATGCCCGACACCTACGCCATCGTGGAGCGGGCCGCCGCCGGCATCACCCTCCGGCTGCGGCTCGAACCGCTGTCGATGCCGATGGTCGGCGTCGCCAGCGACTCGACCGAGGCGGCGCAGCGGCTCGCCGATCTTCGGGCCGGCTGCATCGTCACCCTCGGCGGCGACGGCACTAACCGGGTGGTGGCCAAGGGCAGCGGAGACGTTCCGCTGATCCCCATCTCGACCGGCACGAACAACGCCTTCCCGACCATGATCGAGGGCACGCTGGCAGGTCTGGCTGCCGGCCTCGTCGCCACCGGCAAGGCCGCGAACGGCCCGGACGAACCCGCGGTCGTCGCCCGGCACCCCGTTCTCCGCGTCGCCGTCGACGGCGCCGATCGCGACATCGCGCTGATCGACGTCGTCCTCTCGGCCCAGAGCTGGGTCGGGTCGCGCGCGATCTGGGACCCGGCCAAGGTTCGCGCCGTCGTGCTCTCGCGGGTCAGCAAGGCGGACATCGGCCTCGCTAGCCTCGGCAGCAGCCTCGCGCCGAGCGCCAGCGACCACGAAGCCGGCATCGCCGTCCGGCTCGCGCACCGACCGGACGAGGCGACCACGACCGTCATCGCCCCGGTCGCCCCCGGCCTCGTCCTGCCGGTCCACGTGGCGACGTGGCAGCTCCTGCGGCCGGGCCAGTCGGTCGCGCTGCCAGCCGAGGGCGGCACCGTCGCCCTCGACGGCGAGCGCGAGTTCCGCCTCGGCCGCGGCGACCGGTCCGTCGAGATCCGGCTCGATCCCGCAGGACCGTTGGTGGTCGACGTGCCGGCCGCGATCCGGGCCGGGGCGCTGGCCGGGGCGCTGACCGTCGCCAGCACCCCGCCCCTCGCGGTCTGACCCGTCAGTCGACCGGCGGCCTGCGGTCACCCCACGGGTGCGCCGCCTCGAACGCCGCCGACGCCCGCAGGACGGCCACGTCGTCCTTCCAGCGCCCCACGATCTGGAGCCCGATCGGCAGCCCCTCGCGGTCGAACCCGCACGGCACCGTCGCCGCGGGCTGCCCGGTCAGGTCGAACGGGTAGGTGAACGGCGTCCAGTTCAGCGGCATGTCGGGGTTCGAGAGCGGGTTGTCCGGCTCGTCCCGCCCCGCCGTGAACGCGGTGATCGGCAACGTCGGTGTCAGCAGCAGGTCGTAGTCGAGCATGAAGCGGCGCATCTGCTCGCAGTAGGCGTTCCGGCGCGACAGGACCGCCGCCAATTCCGTCGCCGAGACTCGGCTGCCCCGTTCCGCGACGGCGGCCAGCCCCGGATCGGTCACCGCGCGCGCCCCGTCGGTCAACGTGGAGAAGTAGCCCGCCATCGCGGTCGACCACATGATGTCCAGCAACGGCCACGGGTCGATCTCCGGCGCGCCGACCTCGGTGACCTCGCAGCCAAGCGCCGCGAACGACTCCGCCGCCTTGGCCGTCGCCGCGGCCACGTCCGGCGCGACGCGGTGCCCGCCGAAGGCGGGCGACCACGCCACCTTGAAATCCCCGATCTCGCCGTCGGTCGCCGCGAGGTAGTCGATGCCGCTGCTCCACGAGAGCCGGTCGCGGGCGTCTGCGCCGGCCACCACGCTCAGGCAGAGCGCCGCGTCCCGCACCGTCCGGGTGAGTGGGCCAAGGTGGGACAGGTCCCAGACCGCGCTCGCCGGGTACTGCGGCACGAGGCCGAACGACGGCTTGATGCCGTAGATGCCGCAGAACGCCGCCGGAATCCGGATCGAGCCTGCGCCGTCGCTCCCCTGTGCCATCGGACCCAGTCCAGCCGCCACCGCGGCGGCCGCGCCGCCGGACGAGCCGCCGGCCGTCTTGCCGTGCTTCCACGGATTGTGGGTCGCCCCGACGAGGCCGTTGGCCGTGTCCCCCTTCCACCCGAGTTCGGGCGTGTTCGTCTTGCCGAGCATGACGCCGCCCGCGGCGTAGCTCCGCTCGACATACGGCGCGTCCTCGTCCGGCACCCAGTCCGGGTTGATCCGCGAGCCCATCGTCGTCCGGATCCCCTTGGTCGGGGTCAGGTCCTTGATCGAGAACGGCACCCCGGCCAGCGGGCCGGCATCGCCGCGGGCGTACGCGTCCTCTGCCGCCTTGGCCTGCGCCAGCGCCAAGTCCGGGGTCACGGTCACGAACGCGGTCAGCTCGGGATTCAGCCGGTCGATGCGGCGCAGCATCGCATTGGCGACTTCGACCGGCGACAGCGCTCTGGCACGGTACGCCGCCACCAGCTCGGTGGCGGGCAGATAGGCGATCTCTTGCTCCGAAACAACCCCCACGGTGTTCGTGCCCCCCTCGTCATCCTCGTCGGCGAACCGCCTCGGAATTGTCGCGCACCATTCCCTCGCGCGGGGCATCGTCCCCGACGGTCGGGTAGAGTGCGCGCTGGGCCGGCGTCCGTCGTCCGGCTCGTCCCGCCGACGAAGGAGCCAGTTGATGCCCCGGCCGACCGAACTCGCCACCGGAACCGACCTCGCGGCCAGCTACGGCCCCGCGCTCGACCGCGCCCACGACCTCGCGTCAGCCTACCTGGCGGGCCTCCGCGGTCGCCCGGTCAGTCAGCGCGTCACGCCCGCCGAGATGGCAGCCCGGCTCGACGAACCACTGCCCGAGCAAGGCGTCGCCGCCGATACCGCGGTCTCCGAGTGGTTCGCCCGGGCCGAGCCGGGGATCGTCACCTCCACCGGGCCCCGCTACTTCGGGTTCGTCCTCGGCGGGGTCGTGCCGGCCGCGATCGCCGGCGACTGGCTCGCCTCGACCATCGACCAGAACCGCGGGCTCTGGATGGCCAGCCCGGCGGCGGCCCAGACCGAGGTCGTCGTCCTCCGCTGGCTCGCGGAACTGTTCGACCTTCCGTCCCACTGGACCGGCACCATGACCAGCGGCGCGACCATGGCGAACATGGTCGGGCTCGCCGCCGGCCGCCAATGGGCCGCTGCCCGGCTCGGCTTCGACGCCGCCGCCGACGGCCTCGCCGGCCACCCGCCGATCACGGTCGTCTCCTCGACCGAGATTCACGCCAGCGCCCGCAAGGCCCTCGCCAACCTCGGGATCGGTCGCAACTCCGTCCGCACCGTGCCCGCGCCAAATGGGGCGATCGATCTCGCCGCGTTCGACGCCACGCTCTCCGGCATTGACGGTCCCGTGATCGTGGTCGGCAACGCCGGCGAGGTCAACGGCGGCGCGTTCGACAACCTGACGGCACTGGCCGACCGCTGCGCGGCGCACGCGCCGGGCGCGTGGCTGCACGTCGATGGTGCCTTCGGCCTCTTCGCCCGCCTCGATCCGCGCACCCGGCACTTGCTCGACGGCATCGAGCGGGCCGACTCCGTGGGCTCGGACGGCCACAAGTGGCTCAACGTCCCCTACGATTCGGGCTTCGCGTTCGTCCGCGACAAGTCAGCGCTGACCGGAGCCTTCGGAGTCGGCGCGGCCTATCTGACACGAGCGTCGGCCGACGCCGTCTCGTTCGACCAACGCGTGCCGGAGATGTCGCAGCGGTTCCGCGCTCTCGCGGTCTGGTGCGCCCTGAAGTCGCTCGGCCGCGAGGGGTACGAGCAGATCGTCCGGCGCTGCAACGACAACGCCGCGGCGTTCGGGGCGTGGGTGGCAGCCCAGCCGGACCTCGAACTGGTCGACCCGACGGTCATCAACATCGCCTGCTTCCGGGTCGCCCCAGCCGGCCTCAGCACGGACGACCAGGACGCGCTGACCCGCGAGACCGTCGCCCGCGTCCAAGCCAGCGGCGACGCGGTCGTCACCAGCACCGTGCGGCGGGGCCGAGCGGCGATTAGGGCCGCGTTCGACAACTGGCTGACCACCGACGCCGACGTGGCCATGCTCCAGTCGGCGGTGCGGGCGGCGGTCGACGACGCGAACGCCTAATCGCTGCCCGGCGGGGACTCCATCCGGTAGCCGATGCCCGGGAAGGTGGTGATCAGCGGCGGGGCGTCGTCCGTCGGCTCCAGCTTCGAGCGCAGCCGACTCACCCACGTCCGCAGGTAGTGCACTTCGTGCCGAAACTCGGGGCCCCAGATGCGGCCGAGCAGCTCGCCGTGGAGCATCACCCGTCCGGGGTTCGCGGCGAGCAGACTGAGCAGTTCCCACTCCGTCCGGCTGAGGCGCACCTCGGCCCCGTTGACGGTCACCTTGCGCCGCTCGAGGTCGATCTCGGCGTTCGGGTAGGTCAGTACCGCCGAACTGGACAGCCGCGCGACTGCCCCGCTCCGACGGAGGACGGCGGCGACGCGAGCCGAAAGCTCGTCGGGGTTGAACGGCTTGGTCAGGTAGTCGTCCGCGCCGTTCTGGAAGCCGCGCAGCTTGTCCGCGTCGGCCACCCGCGCGGTCACCAGAATGACCGGCACCTGGGACTGGCCGCGAATTCGCCGCAGCGTCTCGAAGCCGTCGATGCCCGGCATCATCACGTCGAGCACGACGAGATCCGGTCGTTCCTCGGCAACGAGGGTCACCGCGTCCTCGCCCCGACCGGCGGTGACCACCGCCAAGCCGTCGCGTTCGAGCGTCGCCCGCACCAGCCGGACGATCGCCGGCTCGTCGTCGACCACCAGCACCAGCGGCTTCCGCATCGTCTGCCTCAATCCTCCCGGCCGGGCACTCCCTCGCGCCAGCCACGGGCCACCGGCAGAGTGACGGTGAACTCGGCTCCCTTGCCGACGCCTGCCGATGCCGCCGAGATGGTACCCCCTTGCGCCTCGACGAGGGCCCGGCTCAGGTAGAGCCCGAGACCCATCCCGCGCACCGTCGGGTCTGCTCCGGGCCGGCGGAACCGCTCGAACACCTGCCCGACGTGCTCCAGGCCGATGCCGACGCCTTGGTCGCGGACGCGCAGGCTGACGGTCGCGCCGTCGGTCACCGCCGTGGTGCGGATTTCGCCGCCGTCCGGGGAGTACTTGACCGCATTCTCGTACAGGTTCCGCAGCACTTGCTCGAGGAGGGCGGGGTCGCCCTCTGCCGCGGGCAGTCCGGGCGCGATGTCGACGACCCACGAATGCCCCGGCGCGGCCGGGGCCACCTGCTCGCCGATGCGCTTCGCGAGCGGAGCGAGCAGGACCGGCTCGGTTTCGGCCTCGAGCCGGCCCGCCTTGATCGCCGCGAGGCTGAGCATGTTCCCGAGCATCTGCGTCAGGCGGTCGCTCTCCGTCACCACGTCGTCGAGCAGGGCGCGTCGCGTCTCCGGCGCCAGCGCCTCCACCTCGCGCCGGAGGAACTGCGCCCCGCCTTGAATCGCGGTCAACGGCGTCCGGAATTCGTGCGACACCAAGGACAGGAAGTCGTCCTTGAGTTGCTCCGCCTCGCGCAGCCGGGCGATGTCCTGGTAGATCACCACCCCGCCCTCCACCCGGCCCGACCGGTCCCGCAGCGGGGCCGCCTGCACCAGCACCGGCGTCTCCGACCCGTCCGCGCGCACCACGCCGAACTGTCGGCTCCGCACCGTCTCCCCACGCAGGGAGCGCTGCGACGGGGCTTCCGGGAACGGCACGACCCGGCCGTCGCCGTCGGTCAGGTGGTAGTCCCGCCCGTACTCCGGCATGACGCCGACCGGGACCAGCGGCCCGAGCAGCAGGTCGACCGCCAATTCGTTGACCAGCGTCGCCCCGCCGCCGTCCGCCGAGACGAGCATGACGCCGACCGGGAGGGTCTCGAGGATGGTGTGCACGTCGTCGCGCTGCTGCTCGGCGCGTCGCCGGCTGTCCTCCAGTGCCCGGTAGAGGCGGGCCCGGTCGATCGCGTTGGCGGCGTGGGTCGCCATGATCTCAACCGCCTCGAGGTCCTCCACCGTGAACGGCTTGCCGTCGATCCGGTCGGTCAGGTAGAGGTTGCCGAGTGACTGCGTGCCAAGCAGAATCGGCACGCCGAGCAGGCTGGTCATCGGCGGGTGGTGCGCCGGGAAGCCGCTCGCCCGCGGGTCGTCGGCGATGCAGTCGACCAGCAGCGACTCCCGGTCGCGAATCAGCACTCCGAGCAGACCCCGCCCGACCGGCAAGTCGCCGATGGCGTCCCGCTCCTCGGGCGAGAGACCGGACACCATGAACTGGACCAGCCGACCGCTCTCGTCGGCCACTCCCAGCGCCCCGTAGCGCGCCCCGACGACCTCGCGGGCGAGATCGACGATCCGCTGCAGCACCCCCTCGACACTGACCTCCGAGGCGACGGCAAGGGCTGCCTCGTACGCCGCGACCACCGCCCGGCTGATCCGCCGCTCCTCGGCCGCCGTCGCCGACGCGGCCAGCGACGGCGTGTCGTGTGCCGCGGGGCGAACGTCTTCGGTTGCGAGCATCGCGTCGTCCATGGTGCCCTGCCCCTCGACGGTCGCGAGCCGCGTCGCCGCTGCCCGCCTCGTGCCCGCCGATGCCTCCAGCATGGAAGAGATCGCCGAAATCGTCCAGACGCGACCGATGCCCGGCGGCGTGCGATGCTAGCCGAGCGACGTCACGCGAGATCGCAGGAAGGCGGTTCATGTCGCGCCCGCAGTCAGACACGCTTCCGGCCGCGCTGCTCGATCCCGCGGCGTACCCGTGGTGCCCGGCCGAGGTGGAACTCATCGAGACGCACATGTCGTGGGTCTATCTTGCGGGCGACCGTGTCGTGAAGGTGCGGCGACCCGTCGCCTACTCCTTCGTCGACCACACCTCGCTCGCCGCCCGCGAGCAGTCCGCCCGGGACGAGGTTCGGGTCAACCGCCGTCTCTCCGACGACGTCTACCTCGGGGTCGAGCCGATCACCCGAGACGGGAACCGGCTGCGGCTCGGCGGCGACGGAACGGTCGTCGACTGGGCCACCGTGATGCGGCGACTGCCCGACGCGACCATGCTCGACCGTTTGATCGCCGAACAAGCGTTGCCGCCCGACGCCGTGCGACGACTCGCCGACCGGCTAGTGCCGTTCCACCTCGGGCTCGCGGCCCGGTGCGAGACGGCCGCGTTCGGCACGACCGCCTCCCTGCTCGCCGTGCTGACCGACAATCTCGACGACCTCTCCCCCTTCGCCGGCACGCTCCTCGGCGCGACGGAGTTCGCCCTCGTCGCCGAGTCCGTCCGGCGCGGCGTGCTGGAACTCGGACCGCTCGCCGAGGAGCGCCGGCAGCAAGGCTGGGTCCGCGACGGCCACGGCGACCTTCGGGCCGAGCACATCAACCTCGAAACCTCCGGCCAGACCCAAGTGTTCGACGCCGTCGAGTTCTCGGCCGCGATCCGGTGCGCGGACGTGGCAAGCGACATCGCCTACCTGCTGGTCGACCTGCGGCGACGCGACGCCGACGCCTTGGCGGCCGATCTGCTCTCCGCGGTTCGGTCCGGCGGCGTGGACCTGCCGAATCGCCTGCTCCGCCTCTACATGGCCCACCGTGCGCTGGTGAAGGCGAAGACCATCTGCTTGGCGACCCGGAACCGGACGGCCAGCGAAGCGGAGCTTGAGGACGCCCGGTCGGCGCTGGACGCGGCGCAATGGGCTGCCCTCGAGATCATGCCGTCGTTGCTCGTGATGGCCGGGCTGAGCGGCACCGGCAAGTCAACGGTCGCCGCCCGCCTCTCGCGCAGCCTCGGCTACCGGGTCTGTTCGTCCGACGCCGTTCGTCGACGCCTGTTCGCGACCGCGGGGACGGCCGAGCGATACCGGGCCGACGCCACCGCCGCCACCTACCAAGCGATCCTGAGCGATGCCGCCGCCGAACTGCGCGCCGGCCGAGGCGCGATCCTCGACGCGACGTTCCAAGATTCCGCCTGGCGCGATGCTGCCACGAGGCTCGCCGCCGAACACAATGTGCCCTGTCTGCTTGTCGAGACGCTCGCCGCCGTTGAGACCACGTTGGAGCGGCTTCGCGCTCGCTCCCGCCAAGGCACGTCGCTCTCGGAGGCCGACGTGAACGTCTACTTGGCGCAGCGCCAGCGCGCGGCAGCGTCTCCGGTGCCGGTGCCCGCCGCCATGGTTCACGTGCCGGTGCACACCGACCAACCGCAGCCAGATCCGCTCGACCCGGTGTTCGCCGCGCTCGCCTCCCTCGGCGTGCTCGCACCGTCGATCCCGAACACGGAGCCGTTCAGCCCGGTCTGAACCGGCACGGACAGGTGGGGGTTGAGGATTGCGACCCCAAGGTCACGCAACGTTTCAGACAGCACCCACGTCTCACATTTCAAGCGGGTTCGTGCGATGCAACGTGCCGCGAGTCATGGCACGACGCGGCATGGAACGACAACGAACGGAGGTGAGAATGATCAGATCACGCTTGCTGCCCGTTGTGGTGGCGCTCCTGCTGACCCTCGGCTTCGCCCCAAGCGTGAGCGCCCAGCAAGGACCGCCGGCCGGGGACGTCCTCGTCCGCGTCAACGGCGACCTGGACATCGCCGCGACCGAGACGGTCGAGAACGCGGTCGGCTTCAACAGCCGGGTCACGGTCGACGGCACCGTGCTCGACCGCCTGACCGTGATTGGCGGCAGCGCCACCGTCAACGGAGCCGTCGGGGGCGAACTGCAAGTCGTCAACGGCACGCTCAAGCTCGGGCCCAACGCCCGCGTCGGCGAGGTGGTGCTCACGAACAGCACCATGAGCGAGGACGCCGGCGCAGCGGTCAGCGGGGACGTTTCGCGCGGCCCCGGCCGGTCGTTCTCGTTGCTCGGGTCCCTTTTCTCGACCCTCTGGTGGTTCGGGATCACGCTGCTGGCCCTCTTGGCAGCGGTCGTCGTCGCCTTCGTCGCGCCGACGCTGAGCCGCCTCGCCGGGCAGTCCCTCACCCGTGAGGTCGGGGGCACGATCGCGGCTTCCGCCCTGCTCTGGATCGGCCTGCCGCTTCTCGGCCTGCTCCTGGTCTTCACGATCGTCGGCGTGCCGGTCAGCCTCGCGATCTGGTTCGGGCTGATGCCGCTGCTCTGGCTGGTCGGGTTCGCGATCTCCTCGATCCGGGTCGGGGACGAGATCGCGGTCCGCGCCAACCCCGGGATGGCAGGCCGCTCCCCGGTCGGCCCCGCGATCTTGGGCGTGCTCGTGCTGCGGCTGGTCGGCCTCGTGCCGGTGATCGGCGGCCTGGTGGTCTTCCTGGCAGGCATCCTCGGGGCCGGCGCGCTGGCGTGGCGGCTCTGGCGGGAGCGCCAAACGACGAAGGCGACCCCGTTGCCTCCGGTCACCACCGTCAGCCCGTGACGGGAGCGCGGCGCTGCGCGGCAAAGCAGAGCGGGGGTCCGATTGGGCCCCCGCTCGCTCGGTCCGTCAGTTGGGGCGAAGCCGCGCGCCTAGCGCTTGAGCGCCGCCACGTTGTCCTGGATGCCCTTCACCTTGAACGAGAGGGCGACCAGCGTGATGCCGAACAGGATCGCGTAGATCCCGATCAGCCAGACGATCGTCAGCGCGCCGACCGCGACGTTCCGCCAGATCAGGATACCGAAGATGATCGAGAGGATGCCGGCCAGAATCAGCCAGAACTCGCCCTCGATCTCGTCCCGCAGCTTGATGCCGGCGATGATCTCGAAGATGCCGGTGACGATCGCCCACGCGCCGATCACGATGACCAGCGTCAGGCCGGTCAGGATCGGGTTCGAGAAGGCGATGATGCCGGCGATGACGCTGATGATGCCCCAAATGATGTACCAGAACCGGCTGTCGGCCTTCCCGCTGAGGGCCGCCCAGATGTTGAGGATGCCCTCGGCAATCGCGTAGATGCCGAAGACGTAGACCAAGGCCAACGCCGTGGTCGTCGGCTGGGTGAACGCGATGATGCCGAAGATGATCGCCAAGATCCCTCGGATCAACCACGCCCACCAGTTCGTTGTCAATGCGTTGAGCATGTGCTCGCTCCTCCCGTGTCGCGCTGCCCGCGGTTTCCCCTGCCGCGCGTCCGCCGACCAAGGCCGGCGAACGGAGCTGCCCGAACGGCACCGTGCCCCCGGGCCTCCACTCCCCAATCGGTCAGCTCACGAAGCCCCGCCCCCGGCGGAGTCGGACCTGCCGCCCAGACGGTCCTTCGCCTTGGTCGCCATCGAGTCAACCACGCCCTGGAGGTCGCTGACGCCCTTCTTCAGCTCCGGCTTGGTGGTCTCCCACTGGTCCCGGGCCGACTTCTCGACCTCGTCCCCGAACTCGCTCAGCGCCGATCGCAACCGGTCCAGCGACTCGCTGGTGTGCGGCTCGTCGCCCAGCTCCCTCAGCGTCGACTTGACCCGATTCAGCACCGCCGTCTTGTCCGGCTCCTCCGAAACGCCTCGCACCGACTCCTTCAGTTTGTCCAGGGTGCTGGCAGTGGCCACCTCGCCGCCAAGGTCCTTGACGGCGGCCGTCACCTTCCCGAGCGCACCGAGGAGGCCGCCCTTGTCCGAACTGCCCATCGCGCTTCCTCGCTTTCAGTGACGGCCACCGGCCGAAGGCCGATGCGCCGTTGGTCCGATCGGCCGCCGGCTCCCGCCGGGACCGCCCCACTCGCTCTATTTTACACCCCGACTGGGTGAATCCCTAGTTATTGGCGAGCAGGAAGTCAGCGCGAAGTTCCGCGCGGCGCATGCCGCGTGCCGAAGGCGCCCCGAAGGAGTGACCATGACTCCACGTCCGCCCGTCGTCACCGCCGACGAAGCCGTCGCCTGCGTCGGCTCCGGGCAGCGCATCTACCTGCACGAGGTGGCGATGGCCCCGATCGAACTGCTGGACGCGCTCGTTCGGCGCGCCGGCACGCTCGCCGGGGTCGAGGTGGTCGCGCTCCACACCGAGGGGCCCGCCCCCCACGTCGCGCCCGGGCTGCAGGCGCACATCCGCCACAACGCCCTGTTCGCCGGCAGCAACGTGCGCGAGGCGGTCAACGACGGCCGCGCCGACTACACCCCCGTCTTCCTCTCCGCGGTGCCCGGCCTCATTCGGCACGGCGCGATGAAGGTGGACGTCGCCTTCCTGCAAGTCTCGCCGCCGGACGACCACGGCTACTGCCGTCTCGGCACCTCGATCGCCTGCGCCCGGGCCGCAGTCGACTTCGCGGACCGGGCCATCGCCGTCGTCAACCCGCAGGTGCCGCGGACGATGGGCAACTCGGCGGTGCACGTCTCCCGCTTCTCCGCCCTCGTCCCCGTCGACCGCCCGTTGCCGTCGCCGCCGGCCCCCGCCGCTGGGGAAGTCGAGCGGCTGATCGGCGAGCAGGTGGCCGCCTTGGTCCCGCCGCACGCCGTGCTCCAGATGGGGATCGGCGCGATTCCCGACGCGGTGCTGCGGCACCTCGCCGATCGGGAGGACCTCGGCGTCCACACCGAGATGTTCTCGGACGGCCTGCTGGCGCTGGCCGAGGCCGGGGTCGTCACCAACCGGTACAAGACCACCTTCCGCGGGCGGATCGTCACCTCGTTCGCGCTCGGCAGCCCGCGGCTGTACGACTTCGTCGACATGAACCCGTTCGTCGAGTTCCACGGCTCCGACATCGTCAACGACCCGCACGAGATCAGCAGGATCGAGCGGATGACCGCGATCAACTCCGCGATCGAGGTCGACCTCACCGGCCAGGTGGTCGCCGACTCGATCGGCGAGCGCATCTACAGCGGGATCGGCGGCCAGATGGACTTCATCACCGGGGCCAGCTTCGCGCCGGGCGGTGTCGCGGTCATCGCCCTGCCGTCGACCGCGAAGGCTGGCAGCGTCTCCCGCATCGTGCCGACGATCCGCACCGGGGCCGGCGTCGTCACCACTCGCGGGCACGTTCAGTGGGTCGTCACCGAGTGGGGTGCGGTCAACCTCGCCGCGCGGTCGCTCCGCGAGCGGGCTGAACTCTTGATCTCGGTCGCGCATCCCGATTTCCGGGCGGACCTGCGCGACGCCGCGGTCGCCCGCCGCGTGCTGGCCGTCGGCAACGGATTGTCACGTCCTTGCAACACCCCCGCGGGCGAATGAGTCGCGGCTGCCATGCCTCGTCCGCGACACTGTGCATGGTCGATTGACCGACCAGTCGCGGACGTGACGTGGGGTGGCCGCGCCGCGCTCCGCCACCGCCAGCGGCCCGCCACCTGCGGACCGCTGGCGGCACGTCAGGGGCTGCCGATGATCGGCCGACTCACCGACAGCGAGATCGAAGGGGTGCTGCGGCGCGGGCGGGTCGGCAGGATCGCCTGCTCGATCGACGATCGCCCCTACATTGTCCCGATCACCTACCTCTACGAGTCCGGCATGGTCTACGCGCTGAGTACGCTCGGCCGCAAGATCGCGATGATGCGCCAGCAGCCGCGAGTCTGCTTCGAGGTCGAGGAGATCGACGAGCCGTCGAACTGGCGGTGCGTCATCGCCGATGCCGAGTACGAGGAGTACACCGACTGGCAGACCCGCACCGAGGTCGTTCGCCGCATCGCCTCGCTCGGCGGCCCGGTGCTGCCCCTTCCGACCAACGGGCACGTCGCCGTTGCCGATGCCTTGGTCGTGTTCCGCCTGCGTTTGACCGACGTCTCGGGACGGTTCTCCCGCCGCGACGCCTGATCCCGGGTCGCACGCCCGCATCGTGACGCCGACTTCCGCCCGTGGGGTAGCCTTCGCAAGCGGCGACTTGCCGCGGTGACGGGGAGGACGCGGGAGCGAGCAGGCAACATGGCCACTCGGGAACTTGGCATGACGACGCGCTGCGTGCACGCCGGCGAAGCGCCTGACCCGACAACCGGCGCCCACGGCGTGCCTCTCTACGCCAGCGTCACCTACGCCTTCCGCTCGTTCGACCAACTGGAGGGGATGCGGGCCGGGTCGGTACCGCACTTCACCTACGCCCCGCGCGGCAACCCGACCGTTCGCTGCCTCGAGCTCAAGCTGGCCGACCTCGAGCGGACCGAGGCGTCCGTCGCCGGCGCGTCCGGCATGTCGGTGATCAGCGCCACGCTGCTCGCCCTCTGTGGCAACGGGGGCCACGTCGTCGCAGCGGACAACATCTACGAGCTGACCCAGTCCTACCTGCGCGACGAACTGCCGGCGCTCGGCGGCTCGGTCTCCTTCGTCGACGCGAACGAGCCGGGCGCGATTGAGGCGGCGATCCGCCCGGCGACTCGGCTGGTCTACGCCGAGCCGTTCTCGAACCCGCTTCTCTCGGTCACCGACCTGCGACGCCTCGCCGACATCGCCCATGCTCGGGATTTGCCGCTGGTCGTCGACAACACGTTCCTCTCCCCGGCCGTGCTCCGCCCGGCGGAGCACGGGGCGGACCTCGTGCTGCACAGCGCCACCAAGTACCTCTCCGGCCACGGCCAAGTGCAGGGCGGCTTCGCCTCTGGCAGTCGGGCGCTGGTCGAGCCGATCCGTGAGCGGCTGATCCGCAACGGCGGCGCGATGCCCCCTTTCTCGGCTTGGACGATCCTCGCCGGGATCAAGACCCTCACGCTCCGCATGCGCCAGCACAGCGCCAACGCGCTCGCGCTCGGCCGCCTCTGCGCGACCCATCCGGCCGTCGCCGAGGTGCGCTACCCCGGCCTGGAGTGCCACCCGGGCCATGCCACCGCGATCGCCCTCACGGGCGGACCTTGCGGCGGCATGCTGAGCCTGACCCTGCGCGGCGGTCGCGCGTCGAAGGCGGCCTTCATCGACGCGCTGGAACTGCCGGTGCTGGCCGTCAGCCTCGGCGACGTCTCGACCTTGGTCTGGCCGTGGGCAACCGGCGACCTGATCCGGGTCTCGGTCGGGATCGAGGACGAAGCCGACCTCCTCGCCGACTTCGCGCAGGCTCTCGACGCGGCGCGTGCCGCAGGTTGAATCCCGCCGGGGACGGGGGTAGGATCGGGTGGGATGACGCGCGAGGGGAGCAACGGATGGCCATCGAAGTCGGGCAGTCGGCACCGGAGATCCACGGGACGTTCGAGGACGCCGACGGCAAGCCGCACGATCTCGCCGCCGAACTGGGTGACGGCCCGACGCTGATCGGCCTCTACAAGAGTTCGTGCCAGGCCAGCAAGACGTTCTTCCCGTTCCTCGAGCGACTGCACGAGCGGTACAAGGACGCCGGCCTGCGCGTGGTCGGCATCGGCCAGGACTCGCCCAACATCACGCGCTCCTTCGCGCGGCGGCTCGGCCTCACCTTCCCGATCCTGATCGAGCCTGAGGGCTACCCGGTCTCCAACGCCTTCGACATCGCCGCCACCCCGACAGTGTTCCTGATTGGTCGCGACGGGAAGATCGCGTACACGACGATGGGGTTCCTGAAACCCGGCCTTGACGCAATGGGCGACGCGGTCGCCGACGCGCTCGGCCTGCCGCACCAGCCGCTCGTCGGCGAGGACGACGCCAGCGTCCCGATGTTCGTCCCCGGCTGACCCTCGAAGCATCTGGACTAGGGGTGCCCTGGTCCGACCGCACTCACCAAGGACGGCCCTTCGCGTGCGCCACCTGAGACGCCTCTCCGTCCTGCTCACCGTGATCGGCATCGTGGCGACGGTCGCCGGCCTCGCGGGCGTGGTGCCGCCGACGGTGACGATCGGCGGCGTGCTGCTGGCTTGGGCCGGGGTCGTCAAGATCGTCGCGCTCGAGATTTGGCGCAGGGTGCTCAACCAGCCGCCGGAGCGGTCGTTGTAGGACGGGCAGCGCGAGGACGGACCATGACCGAGCGGACGCCCCAGCAGGAACGCGCCGAGCAGATTCGCCGGTCGCGGCAGGTGATCGCCGGCCCGGACCTTCCGCCGCCCGGTGACCCGCTCGAGTTCGCGGACGACGACGCGGCAACTTCCTCCCCGGTGTTCTGGTACCTGGTGGCCCTCAGCGTGCTCCTCGTGCTCTCGGCGCTGCTCTGGGCCGTCTGGGGCATGGGCGCGGCCTCGTTGCCGCTCCTGATCCTCGCGATCGGGCTGCTGCTCGCCTGGTTCATGCTGTAGGCGACTGCCGGAGCGCCAACGCCGCACGGGCCCGCGACACCCGGGTTCCAGCGGACTCCAGCCTGCTCACGGAACGCAGCGGACGCGGGGGACAGACCCCCGCGCCCGCTGCGTGTGTTGCTCGCTGGCCGTCGCCTACGGGTGGCTCGCCGGGTCGAGCGGGTCGGTCCCGTGGATCATCACCTCGTCGCCGTCGGACCAGCCGTCGCCGTCGGTGTCGGGGTTGTTCGGGTCGGTGCCGTGCGTGTTGATTTCCTGGCCGTCCAGCAGGCCGTCGCCGTCCGTGTCGACGCTGTAGAGGTCCTGCGTGCCGGTGGCGTCGCCGCCCGCGGCTGTGCCACCGGAGCCCGTCGATCCGGCTTCTCCGGTGCCGTTGCCGGGGGTCAGCGGATCCGTTCCCTGAGCGATCTCGTCGCCGTCGCCCACGCCGTCGCCGTCGGTGTCGAACACGAGCGGCTGCGTCCCGATCTTCACTTCCTGCCCGTCGAGCAGACCGTCGCCGTCGGTGTCCGCCTTGCCCGGGTCCGTGTTCATCGCCTGTTCTTCGGCATCGGTCAACCCGTCGCCGTCGATGTCCGGACCCGACGTCTCCTCAGTCGCGACCGCCTCAGGGGCGACGGTCGGCTCCTCCGCGGGAGGCGCTTCGGTCGGCGCTTCCTCGGCCGGGGCCTGTGTCGCCTCCACCACGGCCTCTTCGGGTGGCGTCGGCTCCTCCTGCGCCTGCGTGTCAGGCGCCTGCTCCTGCGGCGCGACGGTGGCCTCCGCCGCGGCACCGGCCTGCCCCGACTGGCCGGCCTGGTCGTTATTCTTGTTCTTCTTGTCCTTGGCCTTGTCCTGAGCGGCGTTGGCGTCCGCGTTCGCGGCAGCCTGACCGGCTTGCCCGTTCTGCGCCGCCTTGTCCTTCGCCTGCTTGTCCGCCACGCCCGCACCGAGCTGCGGCACCTCCGGCCCGATCCTTCCGGCCAGCACGACCGCGCCCTCCGAGCCGCCCGTGAGCGTCAGGTCGCCGCTGAAGCTCCCCGACTGCCCCGCGTCGAGGCTGGCCGACGCCCCGTTCGAGGTCGTCACCGTCGCCGCGCCCTCGGTCACCAGCACCACGGTCGGGCCGTCGCCGGCCGCCAGCGTCGCCGTCTCCCCGGCCGCCAGCGGGTCGCGCACCAGGTCGAGGTCGTGCCGCTTCGCGGGCGCGGCGAATGCCTCGCTCGTGAACGTCACTTGGCCACCGTCCGGCTTGCCGGCGTCGGTGCCGACCAACTCCAGCGCGTAGTACGCGGCCGGGTCGGACCCGAGCGAGGCTCGAATCTGCTTGCCACCTCCGCTGACGAACGCCGCCTCGCCGGCCGGCAGGCGATCCTGACTGCCGGTGTCGACGTCCTGCACGAGCAGCGTGCCTTGGTCGGCCACGATGAAGCCGAGCGAGGACCCGTCTTGGCTCGCCGAGTCCGCAGGATCGCCCGAGCCCTGAACCACGCGCCAGCTCGCGTTCCCCGTCGGCAGGTTGGCGACGCCTTGGGCCACCACGGCGGCGGTGCCGCTGGCCGGGGAATCCCCGCTCGGTGCCTGCTGGGCAAGCACGCCGAGCAGCGGCGCACCCGTCATCGCCGCGATCGCCAGCAAGCTCGCGAGGCCGCGGCGCGACCGCGACCTCGTCGCGGCGCGCGGCCGACCGTTCGTCACATCGTCCGAAGTTGACTGCGTCATGCGAATCTGTCCCTTCCCTACCGTGCGTGCTCCCACGGTGCCGAGCGAATCATCACCCACCGACGGGCGTGCCGTCCTCCCCAAACCCTCCGCCTGATGACTGGCTGTCACGGCGTCGGAGACGCCGCCGTGCCCGGACGCAACGAGTAGACCGCGATCCCGCCCGCGCGCTGGGTGTCCGTGAGCGAGATCGCGAACGCCGGCGGCGACACCGAGACCAAGCTCGCGCCGGGCGCGATCACGCCGCTCGCGTCAGGCGGCATGGAGACGACGTCGACCGTCACCGGACCGATCGGCACGTCACCCCAAGTCAGCGCGCCCGCCCCTACCGTGGCCTCGTTCGCACCGCGGCGTTCGCCGTCGGCGGTGACCAGCTCGACGCCGAGGCCTTTGGAAGGGCTGCAAGCATCTGGGCTGAACGTCTGGGCGGTCATGCCCGCAGGACAGTCGAACAAGGCGACGGTCATCGTCCCGTTGGCGCTCGGCGTGCCTGGGACCGGCGTGGGGCTGGCCGGCGCGCCCGCCGGTTGCAGGAAGAACGCTCGCAACGCCAGCTCTGGCTGCGACCCGTCGATGGTCAGGGTGTAGTCGCCGGCGGCCGGGTCGAACGTCGCCTCGGGCACGACGTAGGTGTCGTAGCCGGCCGGGAGCGAGACGAACCCGAAGCGGTAGGTGCCGGTCGCCAAGCCGGACCACGTCGACCGCCCGCCCGAGCCGGTGTCCGTCGGCGCAACGGCTTGTCCGCCCGGAGCGGTCAACTGCGGCACGAACCCCGTGTCGACCGCGACGCAGTCGGCCTCGCGCTGGCGCAAGGTGTCCAGCGTGACCGTCGCGGGGCACGCGAACCCCTCCAGTGTCATCTGCGTCGCGCTCCCCGGCCGCAGGAAGTAGATCGTGGCCGTGAAGTCCGGTTGCGCCGCCGACACGGGGAGGCCCGTCGCCGCGCTCTGCGCCGTCGTGCTGCCCGCGCCGATGACCGTGCCCGCGCCGTCGACCACGACGTACCGGTCAAACCCGTTGGGGATCGTCACCGGAGACAACGGGAAGGTTCCGAACCTGAGCCCGGACCATCGATCCGTGCCCGTGGCCGAGTCCGACTGGCTCGGCGGCAGCGACGAGCCGTCAGCCAGCGCCAAGGTCGGCGGCGGGGTGAGCGTGACCGGGCTGCACGCCGTCGTGTCGTCGACTGCCACCGTGCTGCCGGCAAACGCATCGGGATCAATCGAGGCGGGGCAGCCGCGGGCGACGAGGGCGATCGAGCCGGTCGGCGGCACCGGCGGCGCGGGCATCTCCGGCCCGATCACTGCCGCGACCACCACGGCGGGCTGGGTCCCGATGGAAGCGATGGTCAGGTTGCCGGCGAGCGACGCGGCATGTCCGGCAGTCAGGCGCACGGGAAGCTGGCCGCTCGACCTCACCTCAAGCTCGCCGTCGGTGGCGAGGACCAAGGCCGGCAGGTTCGGCGACGCGATGGAGGTGCTCTCGCCCTGCCTCAGAACGTCCCGGACGAGCGCGATGTCGAACGCCCGGCCGACGGGGGCGGCGAACAGACTGCCGGCCAGCACCATCCGGTCGCCGCCGGCGTCGTTCGCCTGCTCTGCCGCGACCAGCGCCACGCGGTAGTACGGCGCGTCGGCGCTGCCCAGGCTGACGCGCTGCTGCTGCGCGCCGGACGGCACGAAGATCGCCTCGCCCGGTGCCAGTCGCCATTGCTGGCCGCTGCCGGTGTCGTTCACCGCCAGCGCAGCGCGGTCGGCGACGGCGAATCCGAGCGCGCGCTGCTCGGTCTCGGCCGCGGCGGGAAGTTCCGCCGTGTCGGCGACAACTCGCCACGCGATTGATTCGGCCGGTATCGGCGCAACGCCGTGCGCGATGACCTGCGCGTGCCCGGTCGCGGGCGACGGCGCGTTTGCCGTCTGCAACTGGACTGCCGCGGCAACCGCCGTCGGCAAGACCACCGCCGTCGCGACTGCGAGCAGGAGACGCCTGCCAGCGGATCGCCTCCAGCCGCGTCCCCATCGGTTCCCGCGGTCGCGCACGTTGTTCCCCCTGTCCGTACGGGCACGTCGTTGCGCCCTTCAAACGACTGAACGAACAGGCGTGGGCCTTCGGTTTCGCAACCACAGGGCGAGGATGCCGCGTCCGGCGTGCGCGGGTCGACAATCGTGGGGCGTCAGGTGCGATCCTATGCGATCGTCGGCAACGGGCCAAAGCCGTCGAGCCGGGGGGCGAACTGGATGCGCGTGGTCGTGATGTCGGATGTCCACGGGTTCAGTCTCGCCTTGGCCCGGGTGCTCGACGACGTGGCAGCGATCGGGCCGCTTGACGGCTTGGTCGTCGCCGGTGACTTGGTGGAGGTTGGGCCGGACCCGCGTGGGTCGCTCGATCTGCTCGTCGCCTCCGGGGCCGACCTGCTCGTCGGCAACACCGATCTCGACGTGGTCGACGCAGCCCGACATGGCACGGGTGGCGCCGTCGACCACCACGCGGCGGCGGCACTCGGCGAGACCGGCATCGACCGCCTCGCCGAGCTTCGGTTCTCTTGCCGCTTCACGCCGCCCGGCGCGGACTCCCCGGACGACGACCTGCTCGTGGTGCACGCCAACCCGCACGACGTGCGGCGGCGGCTGAACCCGGAGCTGAGCGACCGGGCCGTGCGCGACGTGCTCGGGGACGCCAAGTTCTCGGCCCTGGCCTTCGGCCACCACCACGTTGCCTACCAGCGTCGCCTCGACGGTCGGCTGCTCGTCGATGTCTCCGCGGTCGGCAATCCGAAGGACGGCGATCTCCGCTGCCGGTACGGGGTCTTCACGTGGGACGCGGGCGCGTCCAGTTGGATGGCGGAGCATCGCTATGTCGACTACCCGCTCGAAGCCACCATCAGGCAGATCGAGGCAAGCAGTCTGCCCGACAAACTGGGGACGATCCAGCGGCTGCTCCGGGCATCCTACTGACGAGGACCGGTCGCCCGGCCGGCAGTTGTCCGACAGATGACGCCGTCGTCCGAGCAACTTGTGCTCTGGGGTCCACAACGTCGTTGCGCCGCCCGTCGGCCGCGTTGCGCGCGGAAACCTGCAGGCTCAGAAGTGACGTCCCTGCAGACACGCACCGAGGCCGTCCCCGAAGGGACGGCCCCGATTGAACCTTGCGTTGTCGGCAGCGCTAGCTGACGAAGGCGAGGTTGTAGTTGCCGCCCGAGGCGTCGGCGATGCCGGTGCCGCCGTTCGCCGAGAGGCCGAGGTCGGTGTTGTTCGAGATGTAGCCGCCGTTGATGACGGGATCCTGGTAGGAGTTGCCAACGCTGATCGCGTTGCCAACGTTCCCGCCGCTGTTGATGTCGCCGCCGGAGATGGCACCACCGTTGGCACCGGCCGTGGCCACCCCGCCGTTGCCGGCCGAGGCGACGAACGGGCCGCAGCACTGCGCGAAAATCTCGCTGCTCATGAGACTCCCCTTCAACCCCGTTTCAGCGCATCGCCGCCCCGAGTGCCGGGGCGGCGATGCGGGAGATCAGTGCCTTCAGGCTTAGCTGACGAAGGCGAGGTTGTAGTTGCCGCCCGAGGCGTCGGCGATGCCGGTGCCGCCGTTGGCGGAAACGCCAAGGCCGGTGTTGTTCGAGATCGTGCCGCCGTTGACGGAGACGTCGCCGCCCCAAGTGTCACCAACGCCGATCGCGTTGCCGGCGTTCGAGCCGCTGTTGATGTCCCCGAGGGACGCCGCCCCGCCGCTCGCGCCCGCCGACGCGACGCCGCCGTTGCCAGCCGAGGCCGTGTACTGCGCGAAAAGCTCGTCGCTCATGATTGTCTCCCTCCCTGGAGAGCCCGTTACCCACTACCCGTTTCGCCCGAGTCCGACCCGTTTCGGAGCCTGCTCGGTTCGAAACCCCGCCTTACGCTACCATCCAGTCCCCCCACTGTCAATGCCGGGGTGTCCGGACAACCCGGACTTTCGTGCAGCCGATCCGGTGCCGTCAGAGTCAATCGGCACGTGGGGCGCAGCAAGGCGGCGAGCTGCGCGACCGCCTCTCTTCGCGGGAACAGACAGGAGCGCTAGAATCTCGCGCCTCGTCAAGGATGCAGGCGTCGCGCGACCCGGGGGACTCCGTTGGCTGACCTCAACCTCCCGCTCCTGAAGCAACTGTGCGAGACACCGGCAGTGCCGAGCCGCGAGGACGCCATGCGCGAACTCGTCGCCCGCGAGATTCGGCCGCTGGTCGACGACCTGCGCGTCGACGTCCTCGGCAACCTGGTCGCCACGCGGCACGGGGCGCGGCCACGGGTCATGCTGGCGGCGCACATGGACGAGATCGGGTTCCTCGTCCGACACATCGACGACAAGGGGTTCGTCCGGTTGCAGCCGGTCGGCGGCTTCGACCCGCGGACGCTGGTGGCCCAGCGCGTGGTCGTCCACGGGTTCGCCGGCCAGCGGCTCGTCGGCGCGCTTCAGCCGGGAACCAAGCCGATCCACGTCCTTGATCCCTCGGAGGTGAAGCCGCTCAAACTCGAGGAGCTTTACGTCGATCTTGGGATGGCAGCCGATGCGGTGCGGTCCATGGTCGAGGTCGGTGACATGGTGACCCTCGACCGCGGGCTCGAGCCGGTCGGCGACTGCGTGGTCAGCCGGGCGCTCGACGACCGGGTCGGGCTCTTCGTCATGATCGAGGCGATGCGCGCCGCGACCGGCACCGCATGCGAGATCGTGGCCGTCGCCACCACCCAGGAGGAGGTCGGCCTGCGCGGGGCTCGCACCTCCGCCCACGCGGTGCAGCCCGACGTTTCCGTGGCGCTCGACGTCACGCTCGCGGTCGACACGCCCGGCGGCAGCCCGGAAGCGGCGGTGACCGAGCTCGGCAAGGGCGTCGCCCTGAAGGTGATGGATTCCTCCCACCTCAGCAACCCGAAGCTCGTGCGCCATTTCCGCGACCTCGCGGACGAGGCCGACATCCCCTACCAGCTCGAGCTGCTGCCGCGCGGCGGCACCGACGCCGGCGCGATGCAACTCTCCCGCGACGGCTCGGCGGCGATCACGATCTCGATCCCGACCCGTTACGTCCACACGGTGAACGAGATGGCAAGCCAAGCCGACATCGCCGGCGCGATCGACCTGCTCGCCCGATTCCTCGGGACGGTCGGCGACCGCGACTACGGCTACGCGGTGTGAGCGGGGCACGATCGGCGTTGACGCCCGTTTCCGGCCTGTCGTACACTCCGACCGCCTTGGGGGCGTAGCTCAGCTGGGAGAGCGCTACAATCGCACTGTAGAGGTCGGGGGTTCGAATCCCCCCGCCTCCACCCTCGGGGGACCACGAACGGCCCGGGCTTCTGCCCGGGCCGTTGTCATGGTGCGCGACGGCAGATGCGTCAGTCGGCCGGCTGCGGGGCGAGACGACCCGGCGCGGCCGGGTAGTCACGGTCCGGTCGACCGGGGTGCCCGTCGGCGGGCCGCGCCGCTGGGCGCCCGGTCGGCGGCCCGACCAAGTCCGGTCGCGGCCGCGGGCCGTCGAACAGCGCCTCGAGGTCGTCCCCCTCGATCGTCTCCTCACGGATCAGGAGCTGGGCGATCGCCTCGAGCTTGTCGGCGTGGTCCGCGAGGATCGCCTTCGCCCGTTGGTGCGCGGTCTCGACAAGGTCGCGGATCTCCTGGTCGATCAGGTAGGCAACCTCGTCGCTGTAGTTCCGCTGCTCGCTGATCTCGCGGCCGAGAAAGACGAGCTCGTCCTTCTTGCCGAAGGCGAGCGGCCCGAGGGTCCGGCTCATCCCGAACTCGGTCACCATCCGGCGCGCGATCGCCGTCGCCCGCTCGATGTCGTTGGCAGCCCCGGTCGACTGCTCCTCGAACACCATCAGCTCGGCGACGTGGCCGGCCATGAAGACCGCCAGTTCGTCCTCGAACTGGGCCTTCGTCTTGAACAGCCGGTCCTCGTCCGGGACGACCCGGGTGTAGCCGCCCATCATGCCGCGGGCAACGATGCTCACCTTCCGCACCGGGTCGGCGTGCGGCAGCATCCGGGCCACCAGCGCGTGCCCGGCCTCGTGGTAGGCGGTCATCGACCGCTCGCGCTCGGAGATGACGCGGCTCTTGCGCTGCGGCCCCGCCAGCACCCGGTCGATCGCCTCGGTCATCTCGTCGCGACCGACGGTCTTCTTGTTGCGCCGTGCGGCGAGGATCGCCGCCTCGTTGACCAGGTTCTCGAGGTCGGCCCCGGAGAAGCCGGGCGTCTGCCGGGCGAGGTTCTCGATCGAGACGTCCTCCTCCAGCGGCTTGCCGCGGGCGTGGACCGACAGGATCGCGGTTCGGCCCTGGATGTCGGGCCGGTCGAGAATCACCTGCCGATCGAAGCGCCCCGGCCGCAGCAGCGCGGGGTCGAGCACGTCGGGCCGGTTCGTCGCCGCGACGACGATTACGTTGGTCGAGCTGTCGAAGCCGTCCATCTCGACCAGGATTTGGTTCAAGGTCTGCTCGCGCTCGTCGTGGCTGCCGCCGAGCCCCGCGCCGCGCTGCCGCCCGACCGCGTCGATCTCGTCGACGAAGACGATGCACGGCGCGTTGCGCTTCGCCTGCTCGAACAGGTCACGCACCCGGCTCGCGCCGACGCCGACGAACATCTCGACGAACTCCGAGCCGGAGATCGAGAAGAACGGCACCCCGGCCTCGCCGGCGACGGCCCGCGAGAGGAGCGTCTTGCCGGTCCCAGGCGGCCCGACCAGCAGCACGCCGCGCGGGATGCGCGCCCCGAGCGAGGCGAACTTGTCCGGGTACTTCAGGAACTCGACGACCTCGACTAGTTCCTCCTTCGCCTCGTCGACGCCCGCGACGTCGGCGAAGGTGACGGTCGGCTTGTTGCCGGTGAAGAGCCGGGCCCGGCTCTTCCCGAACGACATCGCCTGGTTGTTGCTCCCCTGGGCCTGCCGCATCATGAAGGCGAAGACGCCGATCAGCAGCGCGGTCGGCAGGATCAGGGTCAGCACGCTCAGCCAGCCGCCCCAGCGGCTCGCCGGCTCGAACTCGATCAGGCCGGGCGGCAGGGAAGCGGGATCGACCCCGTAGGTCTTGAGGACGGTCAGCAGGTCCGCGCCGGGCGGCATGGTCATCACCGCGTCGCGGCGCCCGGCCTCTGGCACGTACTGGACGACGACGTTGCCGCTGTCCTCGGACTGGGTCAGCTTGGCGACCTTGTCGTCCCGCAGCTCGGCGACCACGTTGCCGATGCTGCGTTGGGTGGGGCCGCCCTCGCCGCCGACCAGCGTGAACCAGAGCGCGACGACGGCGACGACCAGAACGATCCAGACAAACCCGTTGCGCAGCCGTTTCGTGTCGCGCATGCATGCTCCTGGCGGGCGGGATGCCGCGCCGTGCGGGCTTCCGGCGCGGTGGGTCGGCAGGCCCTGAGTATAGCGAAATCGCGGTCAGGCATCGCTCTCGCTCAGGAGCGACGGGTCGAGCACCGCGATGTACGGCAGGTTCCGGTAGCGCCCCGCAAAGTCGAGTCCGTAGCCGACGACGAACTCGTCAGGAATCCGGAAACCGATCTTGTCGACCTGCACGTCGACGGCGTCCGGCTTGTCCTTGGTCAGGAGGGCAACGACCGTGATGTCCTTCGGGTTGCGGCGCTGGAGGACGTCGAGCAGGTATTTCAGGGTCAGGCCGCTGTCCACGATGTCCTCGACCACCAGCACTCGCCGGCCCTCGATGTCGCGGTCGAGGTCCTTCAGGATCCGCACCACCCCTGAGCTCCGGGTCGCGTCGCCGTAGGACGAGATCGCCATGAAGTCGATCTCGACCGGCACCGTCATCTGCTTCATCAGGTCGCTCATGAAGGCGACCGCGCCGTTGAGCACCCCGACCATCAGTGGCACGTCGCTCTGGTAGAGGTCGTCAAGCTCCGCGGCCAGCTCGGCCGTGCGGCCGGCGATCGTCGGCTGGTCGACCAGCACGCGCCGCACCCCGCGCGCTCGCAGTTCCGGCTTCGCCCCGGCTTCGGTCACCGTGTCGCTCCTCCCCGCTCCCCGTCGCAGCTTGAAAGGGCCACGAGCGTCGTCCGCGTCCGCCGCACGGCCCGCCCGTTCCCGAGTTCGACCACGCTGCCGTTCTCGCCCGTCTCGGCCAGTCGCAGCAACGCTTCCGTCCGCTCCCGCGAGATCGGCGGCGAACCGCAGGCTTCGTCAACCCACCGCCGCACGAGGCGGCTCCGCAGTCCCCTCGGCGCATCGCGCAGTTCGGCGAGCGTCAGCGTCCCGTCGTTTCCGCGAGCACGTGCCAGCCAGTCTTCGCACAGTGAGCCGATGACCGCCTCGTCGTCCGCAGCGAGCGCAGCGTACCGTGTCAGCGCCGTGGTCGATCCCGGCATCAGCTGCTCGAACAGCGGCAGGAGCTGATGCCGGATCGCGTTGCGCCGGAAAACCGGATCGTCATTGGAAGAGTCGGCGTTCGGCTGAAACCCTGCTTGACCGACGTAGGCCACGAGGTCCGTCCGCCGTTCCTCGAGGAGCGGACGCCAGACGCGCCACTCGCAGGCGGGCTCGTCCGATGCCCACCATGGAACGGTCAGCGGCGTCAGCTCGCGCATTCCGCTCGCGCCGAGGGTGCCCGCCCCTCGCCCGAGATGCAGGAGGACGGTCTCGGCTTGGTCCTCGGCGTGGTGGGCGAGCGCGATGATTTCTGTGCCGTGCCCGCGTGCCGTCAAGGCCAGCCCGCGAAACCGTTCGCGCCGCAACGCCTCCTCTGGGCCGACACCCGGATGGAGGTCGCGCGCAGGCCGCGCGAGGACGTGCGGCGCAAACGCCAGCCCGAGTTGGTTCGCCAGCACCTGCGCGGCTGTCCGGTCCGCGCCAGACTCCGGGCGCGCCACATGGTCGACATGGCAGAGGACCGGCACCACGCCCGCCCGCGACGCAACTCTGGCAAGGCCGACGGCGAGGGCAAGCGAATCGGGTCCGCCAGAAAAGCCGACAACGACCCTCTGGCCGGCTGCGAGGCGCAACCGGCTCAGCCTGTCGAGCAGGCGCTGCTCGATGCCGAGGAGAGCATTGGCCGGGAGAGCGCCGACGCGAGTCAACGCCACAGTCTTCGGGAACGGCGCGGGGCGCGTGGTGCCGACGGGTGGACTCGAACCACCGGCCAAGGGCTTATGAGTCCCTTGCTCTGCCTCTGAGCTACGTCGGCGAGGTGCGTCCTCACGGCACGGCGCAGTCTAACGGAGCCGTCCGAGGCGGTCAAACTCGGCGTGGGTTCGCCGTGCGGTCAACGATGCCCTGTTGGGTGCCCAACAATGCCCCGACCCGGCGCATGCCGCCAGAATCGGACACCGCGCTCCCGAGCAGATGGCTGGCAGGACACGATGAATGGCGATTTCCGCCACTCTGTGCTACCGTGAGGGTCGTCTGAGGGGTCCACGGTCGCTCAACGGAGGTGGCAAGGACTGGCGTCCGCCAATGCTCACCGGTACCCCCAGCGGGATTCGAACCCGCGATCTTCACCTTGAAAGGGTGACGTCCTAGGCCGCTAGACTATGGGGGCAGGCCCCGCAACAATATCGCCAGTTCGCGCGGCGTGTCAACGGAATGCTGGCAAACCCGCCGGTCGGCCTCACCAGTGGCCCGGAACGCCGATCTTCCGAGCAACCCCGCCAGGGCGCGAACCTCCAACGACATCGGCGGCACGAACGGCCGCCCGGCGCCTCCTGAACACGTGGTGAGGAACGACATGACCGAACGCGATGCGTCAACGGGAACGGTCACGACACTCGAGGCCGACCCCGTCGCGCCGTTCGCGCAGGAGCCGATGGACGACCCGGTCGCCGCCGACGGCAAGTCCGCCGACCGCCGGGCCGCCCGCGACCTGAAGCGGGCCGGGCGAGCGGAACGCCGCGCCGACCGCAAGGGCGGCAGCGCGAACGGCACTGCGCCGGACGCGGAGGACTCGCTGTCCCCGGTTTCGCGATCGATCCCCCTGACCGAACTGCCACTCGTCGGCCCGACCACCGACATCCGCCCCGATCCGGTGGTGGTCATCCTGCCGCCGTCGGAGCAGCCGGCCGCTGACGTGCTCACCGCCCTCGCCGCGGACTCGAGCGACGAAGCCGTGGCGATTGGCGAAGAGCCGGGGGCGGCTCCGCCGACCGACAGCCGGCAAGCGCGACGGGCCGACCGGCAATCCGCGCGTGCCGTTCGACGGGACTCCAAGAGTGGAGCCGAAAGCACCGCCGCAGTCGCGGCCGTCGCAACCAACACGGACGCCGACGCGACCGCGCCGGCACCGGCCGACGGTTCGGCACCCGCCGCACAGCCGGCGTCCTTGATTCGGCCCCAGTTGGCCATCGTTCCGGGTGAGGACAAGGAGAAGCAGACGGCGAAGGCGATCGCCCGCATCGAGTCGCAGCACCGACAGGCCGAGGCGGCGATCGCCGGCGTCGACCTGCAAGGCGCGGCGATCGCCCCGCTGATCCGCTACGTCAACGCGATCTCGCACCAGCTCAACGAGTCGCAGAAGGCGATCGGCAAGCTTCAGGTTGAGCGCGACGCGCTGCGCACCCAAGTCATCGGTCTCAACGGCGTGCCGGTCGACGTTGACGCGCTGGCCGAGCAAGCCGGCAGCGCCGACCACCTCGCCGAGTCGGCAAAGCTGAGCCGACGGGAAGGCCGCAAGCCGGAGACGGAGAAGGAGCCGAAGACCGTCGAGGACATGGGCCGCCAGCGGCGTCTGATCGCCCTCGCCGGCCTCGCCGTGCTCGGCGCCGTCGCGTTGATCCTCCGCGTGACCTCCCATGCGGTCGATCTGTCCAACGTCTCGAAGAACGGCCTCGGCAGCGTGGCGATCATCGGCAGCTTCATGCAGGTGTTCCTGGCCGGGATGATCTTCTACCGCCTGATCCGCATCGGCGGCCGCGGCGCCAAGTGGCTCTTCCCGGAGAACGACCCGAAGGCTCAGAAGAAACTTGCCCAGGCGAAGCCGACGGGGCGAAAGCGGGGCTGATCCCCTCCGCCGTCACAGCAGCACGGTCAACAGCACCCCGAGCAGCGCACCCCCGACAAGGCCGATCCAGTCGAGCCGGGGGTGCGCCTTCGCGTCTCCCCCGCCGAGGTCGCGCCTCGCCCGTCTGACCAGTTGGCGTCCGTCGGCACTTGCCAGCACGATCGCCGCGGCGACGCCGACCGACAACACCAGCGCCGGCACGTCGCCGGGACGGCCCAACGGCTCGCTCGCCCATCCCGTCGCGCCGAACCGGTCGACGATCCCGAGCGCCAGCGAGGTCGCCAGCCGCGCCGGCACGGCGAGCGCTTCCCCGAGCGGGTACCAGACCAAGGCCCCCACTGCGGCGACCGCGCTGCCGACGAACGCCAGCTCGGCTGGGACAGCGATCAGCACGTTCGTCGGCAGCCCGGCGAGCGCCACCGTGCCGACCACCGGCAGCAGCACCGGCAGCGTGGCGATCTCGGCGACGGCCGTCGCGACGAGCGCCGCCACCAGCCAGCCGAACCGGCCCTCGGGTCGCATCCCGGTCATCACCAGCGCGAGGGCGAGCGAGGCCACCATCGACAGTCGAAACGAGAGCGACCAGATGTCCTGTGGCCGGGCCAGCACCTCGATCGCCCCGGCGAGGAGGATCAGCGTCACGAAGTCCGGCTTGCGACCGACGCGGAACGCCAGCACGGCGGCGGACGCCACCACCGCCGCCCGCAGCGCCGGCGGTTCGAGCCCGACCAGCACCGCGTAAGCCCAGACAGCAGCGACGACGCCCACCTGCCAGCCAACGGCGCGGCCGACGCCGAGCAGTCCACCCGCGCCGACGAGAATCACCACCAGCAACGCGAGGTTGGAACCGCTGACCGCCGTCAGGTGGACGGTGCTGGTCCGGACGAACGCCTCGTGCCGTGCGTCGGTGAGGGCGTTGTCGTCGCCGGTGACGAACCCGCTCATCAGCACCCCGGCGTCGCCCGGCGCGGCGTGCTGGAGCGCCATCGACATCCGGCCCCGCAGCAGGGCCATTGCCCGCAATGGGCCCGACCCCGGCTGGTCGACCGCGAGTCGCGAGGCGAAGACCGTGCCGCCGCAGCCGCGACTCTCCAGCCATGTGCGGACCGCGACCGGCTGGTCGTCGGTTCGCTCAAACGAACCCGCGAACCAGAGCCGGTCCCCGAGCGCCACGGTCGGGTACGCCTCGGCCGCGAGGCAGACTCTGCCCTCGGCCGGGCGACGTCCGATGTCCGTGGCGATGCGGTCGACGGCTACCACCGTCTGCTGATACTGCCCGTTGGTCGATGGCGCGGCAACCACCACGCCTTCGGCGGCCTCGGCCTCGTCCAGCCACGCGATCGCCGGCACCGTCAGCGGCGGCTCGTGCCGCGCCGCTCCCGCCGCGGCCGCGAGCAGAACGAACGCGGCAGCCGCCAGTTCCGCCCGCCCGGGCCGTCGCCAAACCCAGACCAGCGCCGTCGCGCCGCCAACCAGCCCGACCACCGGCCAGCCGAACGCGGACGCGAAAATGACCGCCAGCGCGGCAGCGATCCCGGTCACGCGGTCACGCTCACGGTGCGCTGATCATCGGCCGCATCTCGTCGATCATCCGCGGTGAAACTCCCTTCACGCGCGCGAGGTCGTCGACCGTCGCATAGGGCCCGTTCGCCTCACGGTCGGCCACGATACGGGCGGCCAGGGTCGGCCCGATCCCCGGCAACCGCTCCAGTTCGTCCGCTCCCGCTCGGTTGATATTGATCGTGCTGCCTTGGTCGCCCACCGGCGGCAACAACGCGGGCAATGACGTGCGGGTGGCATTCGCGCGCGTCGGGGCCGGTTTCGGTGTCCGCGTTGCGGTCGCCTCGGGTGTCGGCTGGATCGCCGGGATGTCGACGACCGGTGGCTGCCCGATCTGCCGGGCGACGTTGACCGAAGCGAGATCGGCGTCCGGGGCGAACCCGCCAGCGGCATCGATCGCGTCGCCGTAGCGCGACCCGGCCGCGAGCGAGTAGGTGCCGGGCCGGGCCACCGCGCCGCGCACCTCGACCGAGATGCTGCCGAGCACCGCGGGCTGGTCGAGAACGAGGCGTGGCGCGGCCCGCTCGTCGGCCCAGGTCAGGAGGCCGAACACCGTGGCCAGCCCGAGGCCGACCGAGATGATCACCGCCACGATCCGGGACATCGCGCGTCCGGTCCTCGCCCCGTGGGCCGTCGGCCCGGGCGGTGCGCCGGGTCGCGGCGCATCTTCGACGGTGGCCGGGGAGACCGCAAGCCGACAACGTGCTACCCTACCGCGCTCAGCGACGAGGGCGGGCCGTGCAGGCCGCGCCCCGTTGGTGGTTGCGCGTCGCTTCGCCGCGCCACCGTTCCGAGGTGCCGATGTCCCTCTCCCATCTCCTGCCGAACGTCGTCGAGTCGCCGTCCGTCGCCGCAATCCTGGCCGCGGTCGCCGAAGGCGACATGCTCGGCCTGTCGGATGTGCCGTCCGCCGGGCGCCCGGTGGTTGCCGCAGCCCTCGCCGCCCGCGCCCCCGGCCCGCTGCTGATCGTCACGCCGCGCGCGGACCGGGCCGATCGGATGGCGGCCGCCCTCGGGACCTACTTGCCGCAAGGGCACGACCTGGCGCTCTGGCCCGCACCCGACGCGCTGCCGTTCGAGCAGTTGCCGTTCGACCTCGGCGTCGCCACCGAGCGGGTCCGGGTCCTCGACCGACTTGCCAACGCCGAAGCCGACGAGGGGCCGCCGCCGGTGGTGGTCACCTCGGTCAGCGGACTGTTGCACCTCGTCATGCCACCGGCGGCCCTCCGGGTCCACGCACGCAAGATCACCGTCGGCGGCCGGGTTGAGGTCGACTCGCTGCTGCACTGGGCCGTCGCGCACGGCTACCAGACCGTTCCGCTGGTCCAAGCCCCCGGCGAGCTGGCGCACCGCGGCGGCATCGTCGACCTCTTCCCGCCCGGCAACGACCTCCCGGTCCGGATCGACCTCTTCGGCGACGAGGTGGAGACGATCCGAACCTTCGACCCGTCCTCCCAGCGGTCCACTGCCCGCCTCCGCGAGATCCGGCTGCTGCCGCCGTCGGAACTGCCGATCTGGAACCTCGCGTCAGCGGCGGAGCGGCTCCGGCTCCTGCCGATCGACACACTCCGACCCGAGGTGGCGGCCGAGTGGCAGCGGATGCTGGACCAGATGGACGCCGGCGTCGTTCCCGCGTCGATTGACCTCTTCGCGCCCTACCTGCTCGATCGCGACGCGACTCTGGTCGACTATCTCGGCGACCGGGCGACCGTGATCGTCGACGACCCGGCCGCCGTCGCCCTCGCCGCAAGTCAGCTCGCCGCTCAGGCCGCGGAACTCGAGCAGGCGTTCGTCGCCAACGCCGAGCTGCCGCCTGGCCTCGTCTCGCCGATCGCCACGTGGGAGCGCGTGTCGGAGCAGCTCGGCCTGTTCCCCGGCATCGCTTTTGGCGGCTCCCACGCGGATCGCCCTGCCGGCGTCGAGGACGCGCCCAACTTCGCCGGCCGTCTCGGCGACGTGGTCGAGCACGTCCGCGGCCGCCTCGCCGACGGATGGCGGCTGGCGATCGCCACCGACCAAGTCGAACGGCTGACCGAGATCTTCGAGGACCACGACATCTTCCCGCGCCGGGACAAGCGGCGCGGCATCGACGCCGTCGCCGCCCTGCCGCTTCCCGCCGGCACCCTCGAGATTCGAGCCTCGGACCTCGACGGCGGCTGGGCGATGCCCGACGTGCGCACCTTGGTGCTGAGCGACCTGGAAATCTTCGGCTTCCGCAAGCAGGTTCGCCGGGCGCACCGGCGGCCCGGCTTCCAAGTGGACAGCGAGGCCTTCGCCCGCGGCTTGGTGCCGGGCGAGTTCGTCGTCCACGTCGACCACGGCGTTGCCCGGTTCGCCGGCCTCGCCCGGCTGGAGACGAACGGGGTCGAGCGGGAGTACATGCTCCTGACCTACGCCAAGGACGAGAAGCTCTACGTGCCGGTCGACCAGAGCGACCGCGTCTCCCGCTACTCCGGCGGCGGTTTGGAGCCGACTCTCACCCGGCTCGGCTCCGGCGAGTGGGCGCAGGTCAAGCGCAAGGTGCGCAAGGCCGTCCGCGAGATGGCCTTCGAGCTGATCCAGCTCTACGCCGCCCGCGAGACGGCGACCGGCCACGCCTTCCCGGCCGACACCACGTGGGACCATGAACTGGCCGAGTCGTTCCCGTTCACCGAGACGCCCGACCAGCAACGGGCCATCGACGCCACCCGGGCCGACATGGAGTCGGCCGAGCCGATGGACCGCCTGATCTGCGGCGACGTCGGCTTCGGCAAGACCGAGGTCGCCCTTCGGGCGGCGTTCAAGGCCGTCAACAACGGGCGGCAGGTGGCCGTGCTGGTGCCGACCACGGTGCTCGCCCTCCAGCACTTCACGACCTTCAGCCAGCGACTCGCCCCCTTCCCGGTCCGGGTCGAGATGCTCTCCCGCCTCCGCTCGAAAGCCGAGCAGCGCGAGACGCTCGAGGCGCTCGCCGACGGCGCGGTCGACATCGTGATCGGCACCCACCGGCTGGTGCAGCGCGACGTTGCCTTCCGCAACCTGGGACTCGTGGTGATCGACGAGGAGCAGCGCTTCGGCGTCCGCCAGAAGGAGTTCCTGAAGCAGCTGCGGACCGAGGTCGACGTGATGACCATGAGCGCGACGCCGATCCCGCGCACCCTCCACATGGCCCTCGCCGGCATCCGCGACATCAGCATCATCGACACCGCGCCGCAACTGCGGCTGCCGGTTCGCACCTTCGTCACCGCACGCTCCGACCAGCTCGTGCGCGAGGCGATCCTGCGCGAGCTGGACCGTGGCGGGCAGGTCTACTTCGTCCACAACCGGGTCCACGACATCGACCATCAGCTGGCCAAGCTGAAGGAACTGGTCCCCGAGGCCCGACTCGGCGTCGGCCACGGCCAGATGGACGAGGACGTGCTGGAGGAGGTCGTCCTCGGCTTCGTCCGCCACGACTTCGACGTGCTGCTGTCGACGACGATCATCGAGTCCGGCATCGACATCCCGAACGTCAACACGATCGTCATCGACAACGCCGACACGCTCGGCCTCACCCAGCTCTACCAGCTGCGGGGCCGCGTCGGCCGCAGCGCGAACCGGGCCTACGCCTACCTCCTCTTCAAGCCGGACAAGTCCCTCTCGGACGAGGCGCACGAACGCCTCGACGCGATCCAAGAAGCAACCGAGCTCGGGGCGGGCCTGAAGGTCGCCATGCGCGACATGGAAATCCGCGGCGCGGGCAATGTCCTCGGCGCGGAGCAGAGCGGGCACATCGCCGCCATCGGGTACGAACTGTACATTCGCCTTCTCAGCCAGGCAGTCGAGGAAATCCGGGCCGGCCAGCCGGTCGACGACCGAGGCCCCGTCACGCTCGACCTGCCGCTCACGGCTCTCATCCCGGTCGACTACATCCCGGACACCGAACTGCGACTGGCCACCTACCGCCGGGTGGCGGGGGTGGCCAGCCTCCCGGAGCTCGCCGCCATGCGCGACGAACTCGACGATCGGTTCGGGCCAGCGCCGGAGGAGGTCGAGCACCTGCTGGCCCTCATCGCCCTCCGGGTCAGGGCCGAGGCGCTCGGCATCGAGTCGATGGTCGAGCGCGAGCGCGAGATCGTCCTGCGCCCGGTCGAGACCGCCGGGCTCGGACCCCGGCTGCGGAGTCGCCTCGGGCCGGCCCTGAAATTGACGCCGAACTCGGTCAGGCTGCGGCTGGCCGACCTCGCGATGCCGTGGCAGGAGGCGATCGACCTCGTCCTCGACGCGATTCCGCCACGGGCGGCGCCCGTCGCGGACGAGGCCGCCGTCGCCCTCGCGCGTTGACACGACGCGGGCCGCACGTCGCCGTGCGGCCCGCGCTCGGGGTCTTGTGCTCGGACGCGCGCCCTACGGGGCGGTTGCCCCGTTCGCGGCGGCGGGCGCCTCGCGTCGGACGAAGCCGCGCGCGGCCAGTTCGTCCATGATCAGGCGGGCGTTCTCCTCCGGCGTGTGCTTGAGCGTGTCGAGGTGGATCTCCGGGTTCAGGGGCGGCTCGTACGGGTCGCTGATGCCGGTGAACTCCTTGATCTCGCCGCGGCGGGCCTTGGCGTACATCCCCTTCACGTCGCGCCGCTCGCACTCGGCCAGCGGCGTGTCGACGAAGATCTCGATGAACTGGTCGTCGTCCATCATCGCCCGCACCGCGTCGCGGGTCGACCGGTAGGGCGACACCGCCGCGCACATCACCGTCCCGCCGTGGCGGACGATCTCGCTGGCGACGAAGCCGATCCGCAGAATGTTGGTGTCGCGGTCCTCGCGGCTGAAGCCGAGCCCCTTCGAGAGGTGGGTGCGGACCACGTCGCCGTCAAGCTCGGTCACCTGCCGGCCCGCCTCCAGCAGCAGGGTGGAGAGGACCGCGGCCGTCGTCGACTTGCCGGCCCCGCTCAGCCCGGTGAACCAGAGGCAGAAGCCCTGCCGGTGCCGCGGCGGGTAGGCCTCGCCGAGGATCTCGGCGGTCGTCGGCCGGCTGAACCACGCCGGCAGCAAACGACCCTTGGCGAGGTACTCCTCCCGCACCTGGGTGCCGGAGATGTTGGCCGTCTTGGTCCCGGCGGGGATCTTGGAGACTTCCTCGTACCGGTCCTCGTCGGGGAGGTAGAGCAGCTCCTGGAACGGGACCATCTTGACGCCGGTCTCGTCCTGGTGCTGCGCAACGAGTTCCTGCGCCTCGTAGGGTCCGAAGAACGGCTTGCCGGTCGAGTCCTTGCCCGGCCCCGCGTGGTCCCGGCCGACAACGAAGTGGTTCGCCCCGTAGTTGCGTCGGATGATCGCGTGCCACAACGCCTCGCGCGGGCCGCCCATTCGCATCGCCAGCGGCAGCAGCGAGAGGACGACTCGGTCCGGCTGGTAGTAGTTCTGCGTCAGCGCCTTGTAGGTGCGGACCCGGGTGTAGTGGTCGACGTCGCCCGGCTTGGTCATGCCGACCGACGGGTGGAGCAGCAGCACGCCGTCGACCGCCTCGATCGCCCGCTTGGTCAGCTCCTCGTGCACCCGATGCATCGGGTTGCGGGTCTGGAACGCGACAACGTTCTTGTAGCCGGTCCTCGCCAACAGTTCGCGGGCCTCGGCCGGGGTCCGCCGCAGGTCCTGGAAGTCGTAGTGGGCCGGCAGCTTGAGCACGCACAGTTTGCCCGAGGCGTTCAGCCGGCCCCAGCGCGCCATCTCGTTCACCAACGGGTGCTTGGCGTCGCTGGTCCGGAAGACGTGCTCGGCGAACTCCGCCGGGTCCCAAGGGTAGAGCTCCTCGACCGTCATGATCGCGAGCAGGTCGTTCTTGGCGTCGCGGATCGCGATGTCGGACCCCTGCCGGATGCCGGCGTCGGTCGCGACCGGGAAGGTGACCGGCATCGGGAAGAGTGTGCCGTCGGCCAGCCGCATCTCGGTCAGGACCCGACGGTAGTCGGCCTCGTTCATGAAGCGGTCGAGCGGCGAGAAGGCCCCGACTGCCAGCATCTCGAGATCGCAGACCACCCGCGGCGTCACCTGGATCGACGGCAGCGTGCTCGCGTAGGCGCGCGCCTCGGCCAGTTCGTCCTCCGGCACCATCAGATCAATCAGCTTGCCGCCATAGGGTGCGATCACGGTTCCGGTCTCCTTCGTGCTGGTTGCCAACTCCGACGACTCCTCGTGACTGGCCGCGGCCCCGCCGCGACCGCTGCGACGACGTTCCTACTGAATCAGGGTCCAGGCGGCCGTCAGCAGCAAGCCGGCCATCCCGACTTGCAGCGGCCGTCGCGGCACCCAGTTGGCGAGGCGACTGCCGATCAGCACCCCGGGGATCGAGCCGATCAGCAACCGGCCGGCGATCCCGATCTGAACGTCCTGCATGAAGAACTGGTGGGCGAGCGCGCCCGCCGTGACGAGAACGAAGGCGTGGGCGATGTCCGTGCCGACCATCTTCGCCGGGGCCAGGGAGACCACCATCACCAGCAGGGCGATGATCAGGCTGCCGCTGCCGATCGAGGTCAGGCCGACGAGGAAGCCGCCGAAGACGCCGATCGCGATGACCCTGCCGGTCGGCATGCTCTTGAGGTCGAACTCGGTGCTCGCGGTGACGCTCTTGGTGCCGACCAGCACGCGGCGGATCATCATCACCGCGGCGATCACCAGCATCACCCCGATCAGCTGCTTCAGCCGGTGCTCGACCTCGGCCGAGGTATTGGCGGTGTGCAGGCGCGAGAGGATGCCGACCGCGACGACGGTCGCCGGCACGCTGCCGATCGCGAGCGCGCGGACCACCCGCCACTCGACCGTGCCCTGCCGCCCGTGCTGCCACGTGCCGGCCAGTTTGGTCAGCGCCGAGTAGGCCAGGTCGGTGCCGACCGCTCCGGTCGGCGGCAGGCCGAGCAAGAGGAGCAAGGGGGTCATCAGGACGCCGCCGCCGATGCCGGTCAGGCCGATCAGCATGCCGACGATCAGGCCCGAGATCGGCAGCAGCAGGTCGTTGCTCATGGTTGGTCGTCCCCTCCGGCGGACCGCGAGACCTGCCTCGCCGCCGCCATCCCCTGCCCCGACCGGAATCCCCACCAAATCGGTAGCCAATATAGAATCTCACGGAATTCCCGTGGACGCAACCCTCTGATACGGCGTACGTACACCAACCGTCCGGCAGGCGGGAACGATCAAGCCTCGCGCATCAGCGCCACCGTCGCCCCGTCGCCGCCCTGCTCCGGCGGGGCGAGCTCGTGCTCGGCCACGCCCGGGTGCTGCCGCAGCACGTCGCGCACGACCTGACGCAGCGTGCCCGTCCCCTTGCCGTGGATGATCCGGACGAACGGCAGCCCGGACTCGTACGCCTCGTCGAGGTACTGGTCGAGCATCTCGACCACCTCCGCCGCCCGGTAGCCGCGCAGGTCGAGTTCGACCGCCGGCACCGCCCGGCTCGCCGCCCGCACCGTCACCCGTTCCTGCGGCGCGGCCTGCGCCCGTCCGAGCCGTTCCAGCGCCTCGACCGGCTGTCGCGTCTTGAGCGAGCCCATCTGGACGTCGGCGATCCCGTCCGAGACTGCCAGAACCTCCCCCTCCAGCCCGAACGCGGCCACTCGCACCCGGTCGCCCACGGCGACCGCCCGGCCACCCGCCGGCAGGGCCGGCTTGCCGAGGCGCTCGCGGCGGAACGTGCGCACGCGGTCGCTGGCTCGTGTCACTTCCTGGCGGCGCTGCTCCAAGTGCTCGCGCGTCGCGGCCACCGTGTCCCGATCCCGCTGCAGGCGCTTCAGCGTCTCGCGCACTTCGGCCAGTTCAGCCTCGGCCTCGGCGAGCGCCTGCTCACGCGCCTCCATCCGCTGCAACTCGGCGTCGCGCACCGCGCGGGCGGCCACCCGCCGCAGTTGCCGCGTGTCCTGCTCGGTCTGCCGGGCCCGGGCCAGGGCGGCATCGGCCTCCTCCCGCCGGGCCCGGATGTCGAGCAGCAGCGACTCGGCCCGGACCTCGTCCGGATCGACCAGACCGGACGCCGCCTCGATGATCGACTCCGGCATGCCGAGCCGCCGGGCGATCGCCAGCGCGTTCGACCGCCCCGGCACCCCGACCATCAGGCGATAGGTCGGCGCGAGCGTCTGGACGTCGAACTCGACGCTCGCGTTCTCGACCCCCGGTGTGGCGTAGGCGTAGGCCTTCACTTCCGAATAGTGGGTCGTCGCGATCACGAGCGGCCCGCGTTCCAGCAGGGCGGAGATCAGCGCGCGGGCGAGCGCCGACCCCTCCTGCGGGTCGGTGCCTGCACCGAGTTCGTCGAGGAGGACGAGGCTCTCGCCGGTCACCTCCTGCAGCATCCCGATCACGGTCCGCATGTGCGCTGAGAAGGTCGAAAGGCTCTGGGCGATGCTCTGCTCGTCCCCGATGTCGGCAAAGATCGACGGCACCACCGAGACGACGGTGGCGTCGTCGGCCGGCAGGAAGAGTCCGGTCTGGGCCATCACCGTCAGCAGGCCGACCGTCTTCAGGGCCACCGTCTTGCCGCCCGTGTTCGGGCCGGTGATCAGCAAGACCCGGAACCGTTCGCCAATCTCGAGGTTGGTCGGGACCACCGTCGCCGGGTCGAGCAGCGGATGCCGCGCCCGGACCAGCCGGATCACGTGCGTCGGGTGGCCGTTCGGGTCAGGCGCGGCGGCCGGGTCGTGCAGACGAGGCCGGCTGGCTCGCATCGCGAACGCCAGACGGGCCTTGGCCATCGCCAAGTCGAACCGGGCCACCGCCTCGACCATCGCCCGCAGGGCGTCGGCCTTCGCCCCGACGGCCGCGCTCAACGCGTCGAGGATGCGGTCGACCTCGTGCTGCTCCTCAAGTTGCCGCTCGCGCCATTTGTTGTTCAGTTCGACGATCTCGAACGGCTCGACGAAGATCGTCTGGCCGCTGGCCGAGGTGTCGTGAACCACGCCCGGCACCGCGGCCCGCGCCTCGGCCCGCACCGGCACCACGTAGCGACCGTCGCGCGAGGTCACGATCGTGTCCTGCAGCGCCGTGGCGTACTTGCCACCGGTGACCAGCGCGTTGAGCCGCTCCGCCAGCCGCGACTGGGCCACGCGCACCTCGCGCCGGATGTGGGCCAGGGAAGGGCTCGCCGTGTCGAGCACGTCGCCCCGCGGTCCGATCGAGCGGCCGATGTCGGTCTCGAGGTTCGTCTGCTCGATGATCCCCTCAATGTGCCGGGCCAGTTCGGGGAACCGGTCGTCGACCCCCGGCAGACGCAGGAAGCCGCGGCGCAGGTTGCGCGACGCCGCCAGCATGTCCTGCACGAGCTGCAAGTCGCTCGGCTGCAGCCGCGCCCCCTTCTCGGCCCGCTCGGCCAAGCCGCGGACGTCGCGCGCGCCGCCGATCCCGACTTCCGGGAAGGTCGTCAGCAGGTCGACCGCCTCGGCCGTCACGTCGAGTGAGCGGGCAACCAGAGAGCGCTCGTCGTCCGGGCGCAGCGTCAGCGCCCGCTCGGCGGCGACGCTGAACTGGCACTCCCGCGACAGCCGCTGGAGCACCTCGAAGAACTCGAGCTTGGCAAGGACATGGTCGTTCATCGGAGGCCACTCGCAACCGGTGCAAGACGACGACGGTCAACATCGCGAGCCGGGACGCGCCCGCTGCGGCCCGGAAGTGTACTCGCGACGCGAGCCGACACCGACCGGCAAGTCCTGGTCCCCGGTTGACACGAACATGTGTTCGTTCCTATACTCGGGCCAACGCGCGTTGGGGATGCCGCACGCGGATTGGCCCGCACCGGTCTGCATCCCGGCACAAACGTGAGGGTCACATGAAAGACATCTCCCACCGCCAGCGCGAGATGCTCACCTTCATCGAGCGCTTCATCGAAGACAACCACTACCCGCCGACGATCCGCGACATCCAGAGCGAGCTCGGGATCACCTCGACCAGCGTCGTCGACTACAACCTGAAGGGGCTCGAGCAACGGGGGCTCATCCGGCGCAACGGCAAGATCTCCCGCGGCATCGAAGTGGTCGGGCTCTCCGGCGGTCGCCGCAGCGTCGTCCAGATCCCGGTCATCGGCCAGATCGCCGCCGGTCTGCCGATCCCGGTGCCGGGGGACCTCGAGGGCGCGGAGTCGGCCGACAAGGTCGAGCTCGGCAGCGACCTCGTCCCGGACCGGACCGACAACCTCTTCGCCCTGCGCGTCAAGGGACTCTCGATGATCGACGCCCTGATCAACGACGGCGACGTCGTCGTCCTCCGCCGCCAGGAGACCTGCGAGAACGGCGAGACCGTCGCGGTCTGGCTGAAGGACGAGCGGGAGACGACCCTCAAGAAGTTCTACCTTGAGGGGGACCGGGTCCGACTCCAGCCCGCCAACACGACGATGGAACCGATCTACACTGCCGCCGAGAACGTCGAGATCCAAGGCCGGCTCGTCACGGTGGTGCGACCCGTTCAGTCCTTCTGACCGCACCCAACCAGCCTGCGAGCCGCATCGCCCCGTCGCCCTTCGGCTGACGGGGCGATGCTATACTCCTGCTCGGCCGTGGCTCGGGCCCGGACGCCCTTCGAGAGGGAGTGCAGGGTTTGGAAACCGCGCTGCTGACCGGGCTCGGCCTCGCTGCGCCCGCCGGTCTCAACGCCTACATCCCGCTCCTCGTCCTCGCGCTGGCCGCGCGCGTCACCGACCAAGTCAGCCTCACCCCCCCCTACGACGTGCTCACCTCGACTCCGGTGATCATCCTCCTCCTCGTGCTGCTGACGATCGAGGTGGTCGCCGACAAGGTGCCGGGGGTGGACCACGCCAACGACCTCGTTCAGACCATCGTCCGCCCCGCGGCGGGAGCGATCCTGGTGCTGGCGACCACCGGTGCCGTTCACGTCAGCCCGGCGATCGCGGTCCCGCTCGGCATCCTGACTGCCGGCACCGTCCACGCCGCGAAGGCCACCGCCCGCCCGGCGGTGACGATCGGGTCGGCCGGCATGTTCAACCCGCTGGTCAGCGTCGGGGAGGACATGCTGGCGACCATCGCGTCGGTCGCGGCGATCTGGATGCCGTTGCTCGTGCTCCTCTTCCTCCTGATCTTCGTCGTCTTCGTCGCCTGGGCCGTCAGCCGGAAAGCGGCCGGGCGGGCGGCCCGCAGCGGGCCTTCGCGCTCCTAGCGAACCTGACCAAGGCCGGCGGCGGTCGCGCCGAGGCCGGAGCATTTCATGGCGGGCGTCACGTTCAAGGACTACTACCAAGCGCTCGGGGTGCCACGCACCGCCGACGAGAAGGCGATCCGGACCGCGTACCGGAAACTCGCCCGCGAACACCACCCCGACCTCAATCCCGGCAAGAAGGAGGCCGAGGAGCGCTTCAAGGAGATCAACGAGGCCTACGAAGTGCTCTCGGACGCGGACAAGCGCAAGCTGTACGACCGCTTCGGGGAAGACTGGCAACGCTACCGCGACGCCGGTTTCACCGGCGACGAGGCCGACGTCCCGACCGGGTCCACCGGTCGCGCCCGGCGCGACGACGCTGACTTCGGCTCCTGGTTCTCCGGCCAGTCCGGCGGCGGCGGCCAGTGGTCGACCTTCAGTTCCGGCGGCGACGGCGACAACGAGGGGTTCTCCGACTTCTTCCAGACGCTCTTCGGCTCGCGGGCGGGAGGCACCAGCGGCATGGGCGGCACCCGGACCCGCGCGCAGCCCCGGCCCCGCCGCGGCGAGGACCTCGAGGTCCCGGTCGACGTCACCTTCGACGAGGCGTTTCGCGGCACCTCCCGCCACCTGCAGCTGCAGGTGCCCGAGACCTGCGCCACCTGCGGCGGCTCCGGCATCGTCCGTGGCGCGGAGTGCCCGACCTGCGACGGCACCGGGCAGGTCATGCGTCTCAAGACCCTGGAAGTCACGATTCCGGCCGGGGTCGCCACCGGCTCCCGCGTCCGTGTCGCCGGCCAAGGCGGACCCGGATTGAACGGCGGCCCGAACGGCGACGTCTACCTGCTGGTCACCGTCCGGCCCGACCGCCGATTCGAGCGCGACGGGGACAACCTCCATGTCGACGTCGACGTACCGGTGACCACTGCCGCCCTCGGCGGCGAGTCGCTGGTGACGACGCCGACCGGCCGGGTTGCGCTCACGATCCCGGCCGAGACCCAGTCGGGCCGCGTCTTCCGCCTGCGCGGCCAGGGGATGCCGAAACTGCGCGGCAAGGGCGCACGCGGCGACCTTCTGGCCCGGGCCCGGGTGGTGATCCCGACCGGCCTCTCGGAGCGGGAGCGCGAGCTCTACCGCGAGCTGCGCGACCTGCGCCCGGAGAAGGGCTCATGATGCCGCACGACCAATCGATGGCCGCGGTCTCGATCGAGATCGACCTCGACGAGAACCTGAGCCGCGAGCCCCGCTACGCCAGCACCGTCGTCGCCAGCCGCGTTGGCGTCCGAGTGCAGACACTGCGCCGCTACGAGTCGTACGGCCTGCTCGACCCGGTCCGCTCCAAGACCGGCTACCGGCTCTACTCCGAGTCGGACATCGCCCGCGTCCGCCGCATCCGTCGGCTGACCGACGACCTCGGCGTCAACCTCGCCGGCGTCGCGGCGATCCTCCACCTCCGGAACCAGCTGATCCTCAGCCAACGCGAGCTCGAGCGCTACCGGGAGCAAACCGGGCGCGACTGACGCGCGGTCGGTGCGGTCGCGCGCCGTCGCTTTCCCGGCGACGGGGGGACGACGCGCCCGCACGGCCCGCCAGAGAGGAACCACGATGCCGGCAACGATCGTGATGGGCGGCCAGTGGGGCGACGAGGGCAAGGGCAAGCTGACCGACGCCCTCGCCGGTCGCGCCGGAATGGTCGTCCGCGCCAACGGCGGCGCGAACGCGGGCCACACGGTCGAGACCGAGCAAGGCGTGTTCAAGCTCCACCTCGTCCCCTCCGGCATCCTCAACCCCGACTGCGTCTGCGTCGTCGGCGCGGGCGTCGTCGTCGAGCCGGCGGCGATCCTGCGGGAGATGGACGAGCTCGCCGGGCGCGGCATCTCGCTCGCCAACCTGCGCATCTCCGACCGGGCCCACGTCGTAATGCCGTACCACCCGATGCTCGACCGCCTGGAGGAGGCGCAGCGGGCCGACGACGAGATCGGCACCACCCTCCGCGGCAACGGCCCCGCCTACGCCGACAAGGCGGCCCGCCACGGCATCCGGATCGCCGACCTGCTCGACGAACCGACGCTCGCCCAGACCGTTGGCCGGGAGACTGCGCGCAAGAACAAGATCCTGACCGGCGTCTTCGGCGCGCCGCCGATCGACGTGGACGCTCTCTGTCAGGAGTTCGCCGCGCTCGGCCAGCGACTCTGGCCCTACGTCGTCCCGTCCGAGCTGGTCGTCCAGGACGCGCTGGCAGACGGGCGTGAAGTCGTCGTCGAGTGCGCCCAAGGCGCGATGCTCGACGTCGACTACGGCACCTACCCGTACGTCACCTCCTCCTCGCCGACCGCCGCCGGGGCCTGCCAGGGCTCGGGCGTCGCGCCAACGCAGGTCGAGCGGGTGATCGGCGTCTACAAGGCGTACAGCACCCGGGTCGGCGGCGGCCCGCTGCCGACCGAACTGTTCGACGACGTCGGGCAGGAGATCCGCGAGCGCGGCCGAGAGTACGGCACCACCACCGGCCGACCGCGCCGCACCGGCTGGTTCGACGCGGTCGCCGCCCGCGCGGTCGCCCGCCAGAACGGCGTCACCGAGATCTGCCTCACCCTGCTCGACGTCTTCGACACCTTCGACGAAGTGCGCATCTGCACCGCCTACCGGCTCGGCGACCAGATCATCCGCCACGTCCCCGCCCGGCACGATGTGCTGGCGCAAATGGAGCCGGTCTACGAGTCGTTCCCCGGCTGGCAGGCCAGCACCTGCGACGCTCGCCGCCCGGGAGACCTTCCGTCGGCCGCCCGCGCCTACGTCGCGGCGCTCGAGGCCGCGGTCGGCGCGCCGGTGTCGCTGGTCGGGGTCGGCCCGGGCCGCGAGCAACTGGTGCCGATGCGGGCCGACAGCGCGATCGGCCGCGCCGGGTCCTGACGGCGAACTCACCCGCCGGGCTCGATGCCCCACAGTTCTCGCGTCTGCTCGCGCGCCATCAGCCGCCGCATGGCCTCGACCGGCGTCCGCTCGCCGGCGAGCACCGCGGCGACCTGTGCCGCGATCGGCAGTTCCACGCCGTGGCGCTGGCCGAGGGCGACCGCGGCCGGAGCCGTCCAGACGCCTTCCGCCACTTGGCCGAGCATCGCCAGCGTCTCGGCCAGCGACCGTCCCTCGCCGAGGCCCAGCCCGACGCGACGATTGCGACTGAGCGGGCTGGCGCAGGTCGCCACGAGGTCGCCCAACCCGGACAGGCCGGCGAACGTCAGCGGGTTCCCGCCGCACGCTGCGCCAAGGCGGGTCATCTCCGCGAGGCCGCGCGTCACCAGCGCGGCCTTGGCGTTGTCGCCCATGCCGAGACCGTCACCGATGCCGGCGGCGATGGCGACCACGTTCTTCAGGCTGCCGCCGAGTTCCACCCCCACCGGGTCGTCGCTGGTGTAGATCCTGAACGCAGCCGACTGGAAGCACGCGGCCACCGCCGCCGCCGCCGCTCGGTCACGACTCGCCACCACGCTGGCCGCCGGTTGCCCGGCCGCGATCTCCCGCGCCAGGTTCGGCCCGGAGAGCGCCGCGACCACGACCCGGTCGACGGCGAGTTCCTCCTCCAGCACCGCGGTCATCCGCCGCAGGGTTCCCTGCTCGAGACCCTTCGCCACGCTGACCACCGCGCCACCCCGGAGCACCGGAGCGATTCGCCGCGCCGTTTCCCGCATCGCCCCGACCGGAACCGCGAGGACGACCACGCCGGCACGCCCGACCGCTTCCTGCGCGTCGGCGACGATCTCGATCGACGGCGGCAGCGCGATACCGGGGAGGTAGCGTTCATTGACTCGTTGTTCGTGCATCCGCCGGGCGGAATCCGGGTCGCGGGCCACCAGCGTCACCGCGAAGCGGTTGCCGGCGGCGAGGACCGCCAGCGTCGTTCCCCACGAACCGGCACCGACGACGGTGACCCGATCGCTCATCGGTCCCCTCCCGCGACCCGGCTCCCGGGATCGCCATTGACGCCGTGTGGGGTCGTCTCTAGACTCGCCCGACGGCCGGCCCGGTGGCCGTTGCCAGAGCGGGGAGGCGAACTGTGACCGGTCAGGACGGCACGACGCGTCGGGAACTCGACGCGACCGAGATCATGCGCATCATCCCGCACCGGTACCCGTTCCTGCTCGTGGACCGCATCGTCGAACTCGAGCCGGGCAAGGGCGGCGTCGGCATCAAGAACGTCTCCATCGGCGAGCCCTTCTTCGCCGGCCACTTCCCCGCCTACCCGGTGATGCCCGGCGTGCTGGTGGTCGAGGCGCTGGCCCAAGTCGGCGCGGTCGCGATCTGCAGCGACGACGCCTTCAAGGGCAAGCTCGCCCTCTTCGCCGGCATCGACAACGTCCGCTTCAAGCGACAGGTGAAGCCGGGCGACACCCTCCGGCTCGCGGTCCAGCTGTCACAGTTGCGACGCGGTATCGGCATGGGCCACGGCGAGGCCACCGTCGACGGCGAACTGGCCTGCAAGGGCGACTTCATGTTCGCCGTGATCCCGGCCCCCGAAGGCATCTGACGGCGCGGTCACCAGCGGACGGGCATTCACGCCGCGCAGCCACTACCATTGGACGCGGACCGCCCGCGCCGAGGATGCGACGGGCCGCATGGAGGGATCGTCCCGGATGGCGACGTCGCGCGTGCTCGGCCTGATCCTGACAGCGGCCGGCGTCATCCTCGGGGTGGCGATCGCCGCGTGGCTCCTCTCCGGGATGCGACAAGGCGACCTGAACTCCAGCGGCGCAATCTTCGGCGCGGTGCTCTCCTTCGGCGCGCTGGTTATCCCGCTGGTGGGCGGCGGCATCTTTCTGCTGGTTCGCGGCAAGGAGGAGCAAGAACGGCTCGACGCCGCCCAGCAGCAGCGCAAACTGCTCGACATCGTCACCACCCGCGGCGCGGTCTCGATTCCCGATCTCGTGCTCGAATTGGGCACCAGCCGGGACAATGTCCAGCAGGACCTCTACGGCCTCGTCGGCCGCGGTCTCTTCACGGGCTACGTCGACTGGAACCGCGGCATGCTCTATTCCGTCGAAGCATCGCAACTGCAAGGACGGCAGACCTGCCCGAACTGCGGCGGCAAGCTCGAGCTCGCCGGCAAGGGGCTCGTCAAGTGCCCCTTCTGCGGGGCCGAGATCTTCCTTCAGGGCTAGGCCCGAGACGTGCGACCCGGCGGCGACCGCCGGCACGACGGAGGAAACATGGGCACCGATTTCATGGCCAGCGTTCGCCAATGGACCGAGGACGCCATGGCCCGCGGCCAGCAGACTCTCAGCGAGATCCCGGGCTACTCCGGCTACCGGCAGAAGGAGGACCGGCGCGACGAGGACAAGCGCGTCCGCGACCAAGTTGCCGCCAAGTACCGGGCCGAGGGACGGCGAGTCGAGCGGATCGCCGGCGAACTGGCCGACCAGCGTCGGATCGGCGACATCAAGCCGGTCGACGACCTCGCCAAGGCGATCCAGCATCTCGTCGACCGCGTCAAGACCGCCACCTACGGCTACGGCGGCATCTTCGGCAGCAACGACATCGACCTGACCGCCCTCGACCAACTGCGCGCCTTCGACCTCGGCCTGCTGGACGGCGTCGCCCAGCTCGACACGTCGGTTGCCGCCCTCGAGCAGGCTCACGCTTCAGGCGGTGACCTCGCCGCGCCGGCGAAGGCCGGACTCGCCGTGGTCCGCTCGCTGCAGGACACCTTCGACCTCCGCGGCCAAGTCGTCGAGTCCGGCAAGCCGGCCCCCGCCGAGCAGGTGCTTTCCGTCCTGCAAGCGCCAAGCACACCGGTGACCGCACCGAAGATCGGCATCGGCGACGCGGTTTCGATCCTCGGTGACGACTTCGTGGCCGAGGCCGCGATCACGGTGTCCGGCGGGCCGGCCGAGTTCGAACTCCTGCGCCTCCGCTCGCAACCGGAGGAATGGCTCCTCGTTCCCGGCAAGGGGACGACGGGTTACGCCCGTCTCAAGCCGGGCGACACCTCCTCGCTGGTGGTCAGCGCCTCCGGCAGCGGCCAAGGGAACGCGACCGGCGCAGGCGGCACGTCGACGCCGCGCCCGGTGCGCTGGGAGCTGCTCGCCGGCAAGGCGGATCAATCCGCCCGCGGCGTGCGTCTCAACTGGGGAGCCGACGCCCTCTCGCTCGTCGGCACGGAGGTCGACGCGTCGGACATCGACGTCTACGGCAAGCCCGCCAAGGGCAACTGAGCCGGATTCGGAGTGGAGCCGGACGAACGCCGGCTCGGAGGAGTCAGCAGATGGGCATCCTGGATCGTGTCTCGCGCCTCGTTCGCGCCAACGTCAACGACCTCCTCGACTCGGCCGAGGACCCGGAGAAGATGCTCGACCAGATTCTGCGGGACATGCAGTCGAGCATCACCGACGCCCGTTCGCAGGTGGCGGCGATGATCGCGCAGGAGAAGGAACTCGAGGCCGACGCCGCGCAGACGCGCCACCTCGCCGACGAGTGGGGCGCGAAGGCCGAACGGGCGGTCAACGCCGGCAAGGACGACCTCGCCAAGGTGGCCCTCACCCGGCAGCGCGACTACCAGCAGCACTCCGCCACCTACGAGCAGCAACTGGCCGTCCAGAAGCAGACCGTCGAGCAGCTCAAGGGCCAGCTCCGGCAACTGGAGGCCAAGTACGAGACCGCCTCCGGCCAACGCGACGCGCTGATCGCGCGCCAGCGCCGCGCCCACGCCCAGCGGCAGGTCGCGGAGCAGGTGGTGGTCTTCTCGCCGTCCGACCCGTCGGCGGAACTCGACCGCATGGAGAAGAAGATCCGCACCGACGAGGCGCGCACCGCCGCCGCGCTGGAGATGCACGACGACAGTCTCGAGGCCCAGTTCCGCGAACTGAACGACGACGACACCGACATCGACATCGCCCTCGCCGACCTCAAGCAGCGGCTTGGCAAGGGCGACGGCGCGAAGTCGCTGCCGGCCGGGGACGACAAGAAGGCGTAGCGCGGCGTCGGACGGACGTCCCGCGGCGGAGGGAGGGACCGATGGCGGTTCTCGATCTGGTCCAGTACCCGGTTGAATACCCGAACGAGGTGGTCCACCGCGTTCCGGAGTCGGGATCGGGCGAGTTCCGGCTCGGCTCGCAACTGGTCGTCCGCGAGAGCCAGACCGCGGTCTTCGCCCGCGACGGCAAGGCGCTCGACGTCTTCGGCCCGGGCCGGCACACCATCTCGACGAACAACATCCCCCTCCTGACGGGCCTGATCGGCCTGCCGTTCGGCGGCAAGAGCCCGTTCACGGCAGAGGTCTACTTCGTCTCGATGCGGGAGTTCACCGACCTCAAGTGGGGCACCTCCCAGCCGCTCGTCTACCGCGACAAGGAACTCGGCATGGTCCGCCTGCGGGCCTTCGGCACCTACTCCTTCCGGGTGCAGGACCCGCAGCTCCTCACCAACCAGTTCGTCGGCACGCGGGCCAGCTACACCACCAACGACGTCGAAGAGTTCATGCGGCCGATCATCGTCAACGAGTTCAACGACCTGCTCGGCAACGCCCAGACCTCGATCCTCGACATCCAAGGGATGACCGGGGAACTGGCGACCACGGCCCGCAACGCCCTGCAGGACGACTTCGGGCGGGTCGGCCTCCAACTCGCCACGTTCCAGATCTCGGCCATCACGCCGCCGGACGAGGTGCAGCAACGGATCGACGAGCGATCGTCGATGGCCGCGCTCGGCGACCTGAACGCCTACACCCAGTTCAAGACCGCCGAGGCCATCGGCACCGCCGCGGCCAACGAAGGGGCCGGCGGCGGCGCGGCGGCGACCGGCGTCGGGTTCGGCGCGGGGATCGGGATGGGCCAAGCCATGGCCGACGCCATGCGCGAGGCCCGGTCCGCGCCGCAGGGTGGCGCGGCGGCCCCGGCGACCATGAACTGCCCGCGCTGCCACGCGCAAGTGCCGGTCGGCAGCAAGTTCTGCCCGAACTGCGGGCAGACGCTGCAGGCCGAGCCGGTCATCTGTCCGAAGTGCGGCACCCAGAACCCCGCCGGCAGCAAGTTCTGCACCAACTGCGGCACGGCGCTGACCTGACCGCCGATTCGAAGCAACTCGGGGGCGCGTCGCGAACGGGCCGGCCGCGTGCCGGCCCGTTCGCTCGCCCCCGAAGCCTCGACATTGGTGTCCGTACAGGTCGGAACCGGCGCTCCAACACGGAAAATGGTAAGATTCCCTTGACAATCGCCATTCAAATGGGTTGCCAACGAGAGGATTCGTCGCGTGGAGATCGGCAACGTCCGGCTGGCCAGCATCGACACCGAGATGCGCCAGTCCTATCTCGACTACGCCATGAGCGTGATCGTCCAGCGCGCCCTGCCGGACGCGCGGGACGGCCTGAAGCCGGTCCACCGGCGCGTCCTCTACGCCATGGCCGAGATGGGTCTCCGCTCCAACGCCCGCTACCGGAAGAGCGCCGGCGTCGTCGGCGAGGTGCTCAAGAGCTACCACCCGCACAGCGACAGCGCCGTCTACGACACCATCGTCCGGCTGGCGCAGGACTTCAACCTCCGCTACCCGCTGGTTGACGGCCAAGGCAACTTCGGCTCGATCGACGGCGACGGCGCGGCGGCGATGCGCTACACCGAAGTGCGCCTGACCAGCATCGCCGACGAGCTGCTGGCCGACATCGACAAGCAGACGGTCGACTTCAAGCCGAACTACGACGGTTCCGCCGAGGAGCCGACCGTGCTCCCCGCCCGCCTGCCGAATCTGCTGATCAACGGCGCGGCCGGGATCGCGGTCGGCATGGCGACCAACATCCCCCCGCACAACCTCGGCGAGATCTGCGACGCGATCTCGCTGCTGATCGACAACCCCGAAGCCACGCTCGACGACCTGATGGAGGTGGTCAAAGGTCCGGACTTCCCGACCGCTGGCGTCATCCTCGGGCGCGAGGGCATCCGATCCGCCTACGCCACCGGTCGCGGCCGCGTCGTGATCCGAGCCAAGGCGTTCGTCGAGGAGTCGCCGCGCGGCGGCCGCTTCCAGATCGTCGTCAACGAACTCCCCTACCAAGTCAACAAGGCGGCCTTGCTCGAGCGCATCGCCGAACTCGTCAAGGACGGCAAGCTCGACGGCATCAGCGACCTGCGCGACGAGTCGGACCGCACCGGCATGCGAGCCGTGATCGAGCTGAAGCGCGACGCCCAGCCGATGAAGGTGCTCAACAGCCTCTTCAAGCACACCGCGCTGCAGACGACCTTCGGCGTCAACATGCTCGCCCTCGTCGAGAACGGCACCCAGCCGCGCGTGCTGACGCTGAAGCGGGCCCTGCAGGAGTACGTCTCCCACCGACAGATCGTGGTCACCCGGCGCACCGAGTTCGAGCTCGAGCGGGCCCGCCGCCGCGCCCACATCCTCGAAGGGCTCAAGATCGCGCTCGACCAGATCGACGCGGTGATCGCCACCATTCGCCGCTCGCGGACGACCGAGACCGCCCGCACGAACCTGATGGGCGAGTTCAAGCTCTCCGAGCTGCAGGCCAACGCCATCCTCGACATGCGCCTCGCCCGCCTCGCCGCCCTCGAGCGCAAGAAGATCGAGGACGAGCTGAAGGAGGTCCGGGCCGAGATCAAGCGGCTCGAGGCGATCCTCGCCGACCCGAAGCTGGTCCTCGCCGTCATCCGCGACGACATGACGCACCTGAAGGCGAAGTACGGCGACGCCCGCCGCACGGAGATCCGCGACACCTCCGGCGCGATCTCGGAGGAGGACCTGATCCCTGAGGTCGACGTCCTCGTCACCCTCACCAACCGCGGCTACGCCAAGCGCAGCGCCGACGACCAGTTCCGCACCCAGCACCGCGGCGGCAAGGGGGTCACCGGCGTCAAGATGCGGGAGGAGGACGGCGTCCAGCACCTGATCCACGCCAACACGCTGGACTCCCTGCTGATCTTCACCAACCGCGGCCGCGTCTACCACATCAAGGTCCACGAACTGCCCGACTCGGGCCGGACCGCGAAGGGGCTGCCGATCGTCAACATCGTCAACATGCAACCGGACGAGTCGGTCACCACCCTGATGCCGGTGAAGGACTTCTCGAGCGCCAGCTACCTCTTCTTCACCACGCGCCTCGGCCGGGTGAAGCGGACCGCGCTCGACCAGTTCCGGTCGGTGCGCTCGAACGGCCTGATCGCGATCGGCCTCGACACCGGCGACGAACTGGCGTGGGTCCGCACCACCGACGGCGAGAGCGACGTCGTCCTCGTCACCGAGGGCGGTCAGGCCATCCGGTTCAAGGAGAGCGATGCCCGGGCGATGGGCCGCCCCGCTGCCGGCGTCATCGGCATCCGACTCGCGCCCGGTGACCGGGTGATCGCCTCCGAGGTGGTCAAGCCGGGCCACGACCTGTTGGTGATGGGCGCGCGCGGCCTCGGCAAGCGTTCCAAGGTCAGCCAGTACCGCCTGATCGGTCGCGGCGGCAAGGGCGTCACCGCCATGAAGCTCACCGCCAAGACCGGGAAGATCGTCTCCGCCGGCATGGTCAACTCCGACCACGACGTCGTGGTGATGAGCAGCGCCGGCAAGGTGATCCGGATTCCCGCGAAGCAGATCCCGTGCATCGGCCGCGCCACGCAGGGTGTCACTTTGATGCGTATCGACCCGGAGGAGGAGATCGTCACCATGACGATCGCCGAGCCGCGCGAGGAAGGCGGCGACCCGACGTTGATCGACCTCAACGCCTCGGGGGAAGACGCAAGCCCGAACGGGTCGACCCGCTCCTAGACGAGGGGCGCGACCGTCGCGACGCGGGGGCCGGCGGCAACGTCGGCCCCTCGTGGTTCGCCTCGTCGACCGCCGCCGACAGCCGTCGCGCCAGCAAAGCCCCGACCGGTACGAAAACGGTCGCCGCCGCCACCAGCGCCAGCACGAGGACCGTGGTCAGCGACACGATCCTGCCATGCTCTGGGCCGAACCGGGGCACGTATCTCAGCACCCACAGCAGCACGAACTCGCCGCCGAGCGCCGCCGCCCCAACCAATGGCAGCCACGCCGGCGGCGCATACTCGGCCCAGGCCGCTGCCACCGCGGCAACGGCCATCGCCACCGCCAAGGTCGCGAGCACCGCTTGCTCACCGAGATCGCTCCGCGCCCCCATCGTCGCCGGCACGACCGCCGCGATCGGCAAATAGGCGACCGCCGCCCGTTCCGGGGCGGCGGCACTCTGCCCGCTGACGAGCACGAACAGCACCGCCAACACCAGCAGCAGGCCGAGAGTCAGCCAGAGCAGCGCCGCCGCCGACCCTCGCCCGAGCGAGACGAACGGCTCGCGCGCCGCCGCTGCCTGCAGGGCGGTCATCGGCACCACCAAGGCCGTCGCCAGCAGACAGACGAGCCACCGGCGCATCGCCGACGTGGCCCCGGTCAGCCACGCCAGCGCGGTCCCGCCCAGTTGGACCGCGATCACCACCAGCAGCGCGGTCGGCACCTCGCGCAGACGTCCCGGCAGGGCAACCCGGCTGAAGACGAACGCGAGCAGAGCGGTGGCCAAGCACGGCAACGCCGCCCGCACCGCCCGCTCCATCCGGCCGGCATCGCCGTCCGCGCCGTCCCCGGCGGTGCGACGCGATCCCCGGCCTCGCGTCCCCGGAAGGCGGTCGCCCATCGGGTGCTAGCCGACGGCCCGTGCGGCGGCGGACTCTCGCAGCACGTCGATCGGCACCAGCGTCGGCTGCCGCTTCCGGAACGACGCGACGTGCTCGATGCCGCACAGCTTCAGCATGTCGTAGGTCGCCGGCAGTCCGGCACCGATCGTTCTGGCGGCGTGCGAGTCGGTCCCGGTGGTGACCAGGCGACCACCCGCCTCGGCGTAGGCGCGAACGACGGCCGGCCCCGGCATGCTCGCCCGCGGCGTCTGCCGGATGCCAGAGGTGTTGATCTCGAACGCTGTCCCGCTCCTGATCAGGGAGGCGAACAAGCCGTCCCACTGCTCGCGGTAGCGCATCGGGTCGTAGGTTCGGTGGGTGCGGGGCGCGTAGCGCTTCGGCAGGTCGATGTGGCCGAGCGTGCTGAACCAGCCCGTCTCCGCCGCCAAGGCCAAGCGCCGGATGTACGGGAGGAAGACGTCGTCGAGCGAACGGTCGGCAAAGTAGGGGTTGAAGATGATCTCCCGGTCGTCCCCATAATGGACCGAGCCGATGAAGAAGTCGTACTCGTCGCCGTAGCGCTCGACGAACCGGCCGACGTCCTCGGCGGTCCGCTCGTTGAAGTCGATCTCCGCCCCTTTCAGGATGGTGATCCGGTCGCCCCACTCGGCCCGAGCCCGGTCGATCGCGTCGAGGTACGCCTCCGCCCGGTAGTAGCCGTTCCCCTCGTCGGCGGGCTCGTGCTCGACGTGGTCGGTGAAGGCGATCTCCCGCACTCCGGCCGCGATGGCAGCCGGCACCGACTCCGCGAGCGGCAGGTTGCAGTCGTACGAGAACTCCGTGTGGACATGGTAGTCGAACACGAGCGGCTCCGGTGATTGGTCGCGTGACGGTCCGAGTGCGTTGGCCCGACTATAGCAGCGACAGCGCGACGACCCGAGCCGTGCGCCGATGCTAGAATCCGCCCTTGCGATCGGGCCACCTGAAGCGCGGGAGCGACGTGGACCGGACCCAAGTCGTCTTGGAACGTGCTTGGCGCGATCTCGCCGCCCTCGGCCTCACGGCGATCGAGACGCTGGTCGTCGCCGTGGTGACGTACCTCGCCGGCCGGGTCGCCCGCAACTGGGTCGACGGCATTCTGCGGCGCACCCGCGTCGACCCGAACGTCGCGGCCCTCGCCGGCAACGCGGTCGTCGTCGCCGTCTACGTGGTCGGCGCGACCGTCGCCCTCTCCCTCTTCGGGGGCAACTGGACCACCGTGGTCGCCGCCCTCGGCGCGGCGACCGTGGCGGTCACCCTCGCCCTGCAGGACATCCTGCGCAGTTTCGTCTCGGGCGTCTACCTGCTCGTGGAGCGGCCGTTCGCGATCGGCGACCGAATCCGCGTCGGCGACCAGGAGGGGATGGTCCGCGCCATCGAGTTCCGAACCACCGTGCTGGAAACCGGTACCGGCGAACGGGTGATGGTCCCGAACGCCACCGTCTTCGCCGGCGTCGTCACCAATCTCAGCACCGCCGACCACACCTTGCTCAAGGTGGAGTTCGCCCACGTCGCAGAGGACCCGCTGCAGTTCGACGCCGCATTGACCGGGGCGACCGCGCAGTGGTCCAGCCGCGTGGTCGGCGAGCCCGTCGTCTCGCTGCGCGCCGCCACCGCGCACGGCCTGACGTACGACGTCGCCTTCCCCGTTGCCCCGAAGAGCGACACGACACCGCTCCTGGCCGCGCTCCACACCGCCTTCCCGACCGCCGTCATCCGACTGGCCGACGCGTGAGCCAGTCCGCGCGCCGGCCACGGATCGGCATCCTCGGCGGCACCTTCGACCCGGTCCACACCGGGCACCTGATCATCGCCTCGGAGTTCCACCACGCGCTCGGCCTCGACCGCCTACTCTTCGTTCCAGCGGGGGTGCCGCCCCACAAGCGGGGCCAGGCGATCAGCGACGACGCCGACCGGCTGGAGATGCTCCGCCTCGCCCTCGCCGACAACCCCGACTTCGAGATCGACACCATCGACCTCGACCGCGGCGGCGTCTCCTACACCTCGGAACTCCTCGCGCTGATGGTCGAGCGGAACCCCGGCGCGGAGGTGATCTTCCTGATGGGCGAGGACTCGCTCCGCGACCTCCCGACGTGGCACGCCCCGGAGGAAATCTGCCGTCTGGCCGAACTCGGCGTCGCCGCTCGCTTCGGGGTCGAACTCGACGTCTCCGACGTGACCGCGGCCCTCCCCGCCTGCGTCGGCCGGATTCGCGTCGTCGGCAGCCCGGAAATCGGCATCTCGTCGTCCGACATCCGGCTCCGGGTCGCCACCGGCCAGCCCGTCCGCTACCAAGTGCCGCGGGCCGTCGAGCAGTACATTCGGGACCGGGGCCTCTACCTCGACGCGGAGGCCTGAGCGCCCCGTCAGCCGAGGTGGCGTTCCCTCGCCACCTCGTCGATCGCCGCCGCGGTCGCCTCGACCGCCTGCTGGAGTTCGTCGCGGCTGGAGATCAGCGGCGGCGCCATCTCGAGCGCCGTCCCGATCGGCGAGGCGATCACGCCTCGCCGGTACATCCGCCGCACGATCTCTGCGACGGTGTCGTCGGCGAACGGGGCCCTCGTCGCCCGGTCGGCCACGAAGTCGACCGCGTGCCACATCCCGATCCCGCGCACGTCGCCGACGATCGGGTGCGAGCCGACCGCGTCGCGCAGCGCCTCGCGGAACCACTCGCCGAGCTCGTAGGCGCGCGGGATCAACTGCTCCCGCTCGAGGATGGCGATGGTGGCGTTCCCCGCCGCCGCCGCCCCGGCGTGGCCGCTGAACGTGTGGATGTGCCGAAACTGCGGGATCGCGTCGACGATCGCCGCCCGCGCGATCACCGCGCCCATCGGCACGTAGCCGGCGGTCAGCGCCTTCGCCATCGTCATCAGGTCAGGTTCCGCGCCGACGTGCTCGCTGGCGAACCAGGCCCCGGTCCGGCCGAAGCCGCAGATCACCTCGTCGACGATCAGCAGCACGCCGAACCGGTCGCAGATCTCGCGCACCCGCTGGAAGTAGCCGGGAGGAGCGATCTGCACGCCGTTCGCCTGCATCACCGGCTCGGCGATGAACGCCGACACGAGCTCCGGTCCCTCGTGCTCGATCTGCCGTTCGAGGTACGTCGCGCAGAGGTCGAAGTACGCCTCCTCCTCTATGCCGAACGGGTTCCGGTAGTGGCTCGGGCCGGGAATGCGCGTATAGCCCGGCACGCCCGGCTCGCTCACGCCCCGCGTGCCGAGCCAGTCCGTCGCGCCGATGGCTCCCATCGTCGCCCCGTGGTAGGCGTTCCAGCGGGTGATCACCTTGTGGGCCCGCGGTTTGCCGCCGTTCAGGTGGTACTGCTTGGCGAGCTTGATCGCCGCCTCGACCGCCTCCGACCCGTCGTTGACGAACAGCACCTTTGCCAAATCGCCGGGCGCATGCTCGGCGATCTTCCCGGCCAGCCGGATCGTCGGCGGCGCGAGGTTCGCGGCCGTGCCGACGTAGTGCAGCGTCGCCAGCTGCTCCCCGACCGCGGCGGCGATCTCCCGGTTGCCGTAGCCGAGCGAGTTCGCGCGCGTGTGCGAACTCATCATGTCGAGGTACTCGCGACCGTCGGCGTCCCACAACCGCACGCCCTCGCCGCGAACGTAGATCCTCGGGCCGTACCGATGCACCTCGGCCATCGGCACCAGCGGGAAAACGCAATGGGCGAGCGCGGCCTGCTCAAGTGCCTCGGCCTCGCTGACCTGTCGCCGCTCGATCATCTCGCCGTCTCCCGTCTGCGCCCGCGTCGCCATTCCGCCGTCGGTCTCCCGGCATCGTCCGGCTCGGGCGACGATGCGTCAACCGCCGTCCGCGGCATGGTCATTCCGAGCCGCCCGCCTATAGTTATGCAAACGAACCTGACCTTCGACTCGACGCCCAGACCGGACGGCCGCATCGCGGCGACCGATCCGGACCCACCCGGGAGAACACTCGTGCGCACGCGACTCCTGTACGCCGTCGTGACGGCGGCGCTGTGGCTGCTGCCCGTCGCGCCGGCCGTCCTCGCCCAGCAAGCGACGCCGGTCGCCGCCGACGTCGTCCACGGCATCAACCTCGCCGACATGGACCTCGCCGTCCGCCCCGGCGACGACTTCTACCAGTTCGCCAACGGCGGCTGGCTGAGCCGGGCCGAGATCCCGCCGGACCGCTCGTCATGGGACAGCTTCACCGAGCTGCGCCAGCAGACCACCAACCAACTGCTCGGGATCATGCACGGCATGCAGGGGGCCAACCTGCCCGCCGAGGGGACCGACCAGTGGAAGGCGGTCCGCATGTTCGAGCAGGGCGTCGACATGGACGCCCGCAACGCCGCCGGGCTGTCACCGGTGGTGCCGGTGATGGCGAAGATCGACGCGATTTCCGACCAGCCGTCGCTGCACGCATTCATGAGAGACGCCTGGCTCTTCGGCGCGCCGAACCTCGTCTCGCTCAGCGTCTCGCCCGACCTGACCGACAGCAGCGTCTACGCCACCTACCTCGGCGGCCCGCCCTACGGGCTGCCGAACCGGGACTACTACACCGACGACGACACCGAGACGATCAAGGTCCGCCAAGCGTACAACGCGACCAACGCCAAACTGCTCGAGATGCTCGGCGTCGAGTCGGCCCCGGCCATGGTCCGCGCCCAGGCGGTCTACGACTTCGAGAGGCAGTTGGCGCTGACCACGCTGACCCGCGAGCAGGAGCAGGACCTCTCGCTGATCAACAATCCCGTCACCGTCGCCGACCTCGAGACGCAGTACCCGGCGATGGACTGGCCGGCCTACTTCGCGTCGATCGGGATCCCGACCCCGGAGAAGGTGATCGTCACCGAGAAGGCCTACCTCGCCGCCCTGCCCGGCATCCTCGCGGCAACGCCGATCGACACCGTCAAGGACTTCCTGCGCCTGCAGACGCTCTGGAACTGGTCCGACTCGCTCACCAGCGAACTCGACGACACCACCTTCGCCTTCGTCAAGGTGCTGTCCGGGCAGGAGCGGATGCGCCCGCTCGACCAGCGCATTCTCGCCAGCGTCAGCGGCTCGATGCCCGACGCGCTCGGCAAGCTCTACGTCGCCCGGTACTTCCCGCCCGAGGCGAAGGAACGGGCGACGACCCTCGCCAACGACATCGTCGCCTCGTTCCGCACCCGGCTCGAGCAGAACGCGTGGATGACGCCGGAGACGCGCGAGAAGGCCCTCGCCAAGCTCGGCAAGCTCTCGATCAAGGTCGGCTACCCGGACGCCGACAACTGGCACACCTACGAGAAGGTCGAAGTCGGCCCCACCTACGCCGACACCTCGCTCAGTGCCTACCTCGCCCAAGCCCGCCGCAACTTCGCCCGGGCCGGGACCAAGGTCGACCGCGCCGAGTGGCGAACGCCGGTCCAGACCGTCAACGCCTTCTACAACCCGGTCAACAACGAGATCGTCTTCCCGGCCGGCATCCTGCAGGCCCCCTTCTTCGACTGGCTGGCCGACGATGCCGCCAACTACGGGGCGATCGGCTGGGTGATCGGGCACGAGGTCACCCACGGCTTCGACATCACCGGCTCCCAGTTCGACGGCGACGGCAACCTCGCCAACTGGTGGACGCCCGACGACGCCGCCCACTTCAAGGCGCTGAACGACCGCCTCGCCCAGCAGTTCGACGCGATCGAGGTCCAGCCCGACCTGCACATCAACGGCCAGATCACCGTCGGCGAAAACGCGGCCGACCTCGGCGGCCTGCAGGTCGCCTTCGCCGCCTTCGAACGACGTGAGAGCCTCGACGCCGCCACGCCGACGGCCGCGCTCGCGACGCCGGTCGCCGACCTCGCAGCGGAGCGCTTCACGCCCGAGCAGCGCTTCTTCATCGCGGCGTCGACCGTCTGGCGCGAGAAGATCCGCGACGCCGCCCTCGTCACCCAGATCAAGAGCGACTCGCACTCGCCGGGCAGCGTCCGCGGCAGCCAGCCGATGCGGAACATGGACGCGTTCTACAAGGCGTTCGACATCGGCCCCACCGATCCGATGTACCTGCCGCCGGACCAACGCATCGTCATCTGGTAGCCACTCGGCCACGCCGACGGCGACCCGCATCGACCGAAGCCCGGCCGGGGGAGGCTCAGGCCTCCCCCGGTCGCCGCGTCAGCCGGCGAGGTCGAACCCGCGCGCCGGGTGGGTGCGCAAGCCGTACCGCAGCGCGACCGCGCGCACCGTGAAGACGACCACGATCGCGACGAGCGCCGCCAGCGTCTCGCCGATGTCCACCACGTCGGTCAGGGCAACGAAGACGCCGCAGCTCAGGAGCGCGGCGATCGCGGTCGGGACGCCGGGCTGGAAGATTTCCGGGGTGCGGCCAACCAGCACGTCGCGCAAGAGACCGCCGCCGACGGCGTTGACGACGCCGATGAAGGCCGAGGCCGCCAGACTGAGCCCGGCGGTGCGCGAGATCGTCATCCCGACCAAGGCGTAGGCCGGGATCGCCGCCCCGTCGACCAGCGAGACGATGGCGTCGAACCGCGCGAGCCGGACGACGTAGCGTCCGAACTGCATCACCAGCAGGGCGACGACGAGGATGATCACCATGTAGACCGGAGTCTGGAGGAAGCGCGGCGGCCGCACCGACAGGAAGACCCCGTCGCGCAAGATGCCGCCACCCGCGGCCGAGACGATGGCCAGCACCACGATCCCGGCGATGTCGAACCGGCGCCGCGCCGCCACGAGCGCCCCGGAGAG
>JBDHWC010000003.1:0-80218 GCA_039809985.1 Thermomicrobiales bacterium
CCTCAAGTCGTCGACTGGTGACAGTTGGAAGTGCGGGCGGGCGCGAACCGGGCCGGGCCCTGCTGGGCCCGGCCCGGCCAGTGGTCGCAGCATGGCTGGGGTGCAGGGATTCGAACCCCAACTACCTGATCCAGAGTCAGGCGTCCTACCGTTAGACGACACCCCAATGGCGAGCGGAGGATACCACAGGCATGCCTGCTCCTCCAAAGCCTCGAGCGCTCAGAGCGGCGCGGTCGCGGCCATGATCGCGGCGATCTCGTCGGCAGGGAGGGACTCGAGCAGGCCGTGCGCCTCGTCGAGCGTGCCGTGGAGGTTGACGTAGGCGGCGGCCACGGTGTTCCGGGCGAGCACGGCGGCCGTCACCGGCCCCGTGCCACCTGGCACCGGGGTGTACGCGCCGGCCACCTGTGACACCGATGTCTCGTCGGCATCCCCGACGAGCGCCGAGTCAACCACGTTGACTCCGAAGTCCAGCACGGTCGCGCCGGGGCGCACCATGTCGCCGGTCAGCAGGCCCGGGCTGCCGGCGGCGAGGGCGACGACGTCGGCTCGTCGCGTCTCGGTGGCCAGGTCGGGCGTCTGGCGGTGGCAGAGGGTGACGGTCGCGTTCCGGAGGAGCATCAGCATCCCGAGCGGCCGGCCGACGACCGGGCTTCGCCCGACCACGGCGACGTGCTGGCCGGCGACCGGCAACCGGTAATGGTCGAGCAGTTCCAAACCACCCTGCGGCGTGCTCGGACGCAGCGAGGGCAGGCCGAGGAAGAGGCGACCGGCGTTGGTCGGGGTGATGCCGTCGACGTCCTTGAAGGGCGACAGGTGCTCCAGGACCAAGTCCGCGCCGAGCCGTTCCGGCAAAGGCATCAGGACGAGGATGCCATGCACCTCGGCTGACCTGTTGAGCCCTTCGATGGTGGCGACCAGCCCGGCCGGCGAAGTGCTGAGCGGCAGGCCGAGGTGCTGGTGGCGGATGCCGACCGAGGTCACGGAGCGCCTGATCGCCTCGCGGTAGGCGGACGACGAGGGATCGTGGCCGATCTGCACCGTGACCAGCGCCGGCGTCACGCCGGCGGTCGCCTCGATGACGCGCACGCCGGCTGCGGCCTCGGCCCGAATCCGCTTGGCGACCGGCGCGCCGCGCAGCAAGCGAGGTTCCGTCATCGCCGAGCCTCCGCACCGAACGCGCGCCGGGAGCGTCGCAACCGTCGCCGCCCGGCGAGGGTGGCAGCTCCTGGTTGCCGTTGACAAATCTTCCGCCAGTCGGGAAACGACACCGACGGCCCGTCGGCGAAGTATACGCGCCCGAACCCCTGACACGGTTTGACAGCCCCTGGCGGGGCTCGACGGTCGACTGGGCGAGCCCGAGGGACCACCCTGCGCAAGTTAACGACACCCGCCGTCGAACTGTCGCCACCCCGACTGTCGTCACTCTGTCGACTCCGACACTGCTGGCGGTGGCGGCAGCGTGCAACGCCAGTGCCGGTGAGAGCGGTGGAGATCGTTGACAACCGCTTGACCCAAGGGCAACGGCGTGGTAGCCTCTGGTCAACGAGTCACCCGTGCGTTGACTCTTGGGCAACAACAGGCGAGGGCCGATCCCGTCCGGACCCAGCCGAAGGTGGATGGCGATGGGACAGGCGATGATCGAGTTCGGCGTTCTCCTCAAGGCCCAGCGCGAGGCGCGGCGGGTGTCGCAGAGCAAACTCGCCGAGCGGGCCGACTTCGACCACAGCTATGTGTCCCGGCTGGAGAGCGGCTCGCGGATGCCGACCCGGGAGGCGGTCGAGCGGCTGGCGCGGGCGATGGCGCTGAGTCAGGCCGAGGAGGACTCGCTGCTGGCCGGTGCCGGGTTCCTGCCGCGGGACGTCTCGAACCTGCTCTCGGACGAGCCGGTGATCGGCGAGGTGCTCGAGCTGCTGCAGAACGACGACGTGCCGGCCGAGTACCGTGAGAACATCCGGCAGGTGCTCCGGCTGCTGGCCGAGCAGGCGCGGATGGCGCTGGTGAACCGGGGACCGGGCGGCCTCAGCGGGGTCGCCGCCTAGCGCCGTCGGCAGGGCTCGCTTTCGACGACGAGACGGCGGCCGAGGCATTGCCCGGCCGCCGTGCCGTTGCGGGGTGGCGTGTGTCAGCTGTCGAGCGGGCCATCGGGCGTGGAATCGGCGCGCCCCATGAGCGAGGGGCAGAGGGCGTGGCCTGGGACCGGCTCGCGTTCGCCGCTCTCGCGTCGGGCTCGAGATGTACGTACACTGGTGCCGGTCGTCAGATAGCCGTCCGGACGCATGAAGGGACCGAGTCGTGGCCGAGTTCGCCCATCTCCATCTCCACACCGAGTACTCGCTGCTGGACGGAATGGGGCGGACCAAGGAGTACGCGGAACGGGCCCGGCAACTCGGCGTCCATCACGTCGCGGTCACCGACCATGGCGTGATGTACGGCGCGATGGAGTGGTACAAGACGGCTTCCAAGGCCGGGTTGCACCCGATCGTCGGCATCGAGGCGTACTTGGCGGAGGGGAGCGCCGCCGTGCGCGAACGGAAGTCGTACCACCTGCTGATGCTGGCCGAGAACGAGACCGGCTACCGGAACCTGCTCAAGCTGTCGTCCCGGGCGATGCTCGAGGGGTACTACTACCGGCCCCGGGTCGACCTCGAGATGCTCGCCGAGCACCACGAGGGGATCATCGCCACGTCTGCCTGTCTCGGCGGCCCGGTTGCCAACAACTTCCTGCACGGCCGGCCGGAGTTGGCGCGCGACTACGCCGGCAAGCTGGCCGAGATCTTCGGGCCGGACCGCTTCTTCATCGAAGTGCAGGACCACGGCATCAAGGAGCAGGCGGAGGTCAACCGGGAGCTGATCCCGCTCGCCCGCTCGCTCAGCCTGCCGCTGGTGGCGACCAACGACGTCCACTACTGCAACCGGGACGATGCCTCGGCCCAGGAGTTGCTGGTCTGTGTCCAGACCAACACCACGCTGAACGACCCGAAGCGGCTGAAGACGGAGAGCGACCAGCTCTACCTGAAGGGGCCGGAGGAGATGGCCCGCGTCTTCGGGGAGTTGCCGGAATCATTGGCGAACACGATCCGCATCGCCGAGATGTGCTCGCTCGACCTCGGGTTCAAGGGCTACCACCTGCCCGAGTTCCCGGTCCCGGCCGGGAGGAGCGCCGACGACTACCTGGAGTCGCTCTGCCGCGAGGGTCTGGTCCGGAAGTACGGCCACGACGGTGGCGAGGTCGCGGAGCGACTGGCCTACGAGCTCGGCGTCATCCGGTCGATGGGGTTCACCAACTACTTCCTCGTCGTCTGGGACTTCGTGCGGTTCGCCAAGGAACAGGGCATCCTCGTCGGGCCGGGGCGGGGCAGCGCGGCCGGCAGCATCGTCACCTACGCGCTCGACATCACGGCGCTCGACCCGCTCAAGTACGGCCTGATCTTCGAGCGGTTCCTCAACCCGTCGCGGATCTCGATGCCGGACATCGACATCGACTTCGCCGACGACCGGCGGGACGAGGTGATCCGCTACGTCGTCGAGCGCTACGGCGCGGACCGGGTGGCCCAGATCGTCACCTTCGGGACGCTGGCGGCGAAGGCGTCGGTGCGTGACGTGGGCCGCGCCATGGGAAGGACCTTCGCCGAGACCGACCGGGTGGCGAAGCTGATCCCCGGCGGCCCGGGCGTGACGATCGAGAGCGCGCTCGAGAAGGTGCCGGAGCTGAGGTCGCTGTACGACGGCGACGCGTCCGTTCGGGACTTGGTCGACGCGGCCCGCCGGGTGGAAGGGATTTCGCGGCACGCGTCGACCCACGCGGCGGGGGTGGTGATCTCGCGCGACCCGCTGACCGACCATGTGCCGTTGCAGCGGGCCGGGGGCAAGAGCGAGGGGGAAGTCACCACCCAGTACCCGATGGGCGAGCTCGAAGGGCTGGGGCTCCTGAAGATGGACTTTCTCGGCCTGCGCACCTTGACCGTGCTGGGGAAGGCGGTCGAGTTGCTGCGCGCGGCCGGTCACGACATATCCCTTGATTCGATCCCGCTGGACGACCCGTTGAGCTACGCGCTGCTGGCCAAGGGGGAGACGGTCGGCGTCTTCCAGTTGGAAGGCGGGATGACGACGCGGATGACGGTCGACGTCCAGCCCTCCTCGTTCGAGGACCTGATCGCGCTGATGGCGCTGATTCGGCCGGGGCCGATGGAGATGGCCCCCGACTACATCGCCCGCAAGCACGGGCGGACGCCGATCGTCTACATGCACCCGGAGATGGAGCCGATCCTGGCCGAGACGTACGGTGTGGCGCTCTACCAGGAGCAGGTGATCCGGATCGCCAACGTGCTCGCCGGCTTCTCGATGGCCGAGGGGGACGGCCTGCGGAAGGCGATGGGCAAGAAACTGCCGGAGGAGATGGCGAAGTACCGCGACCGGTTCGTCAGCGGCTGCGTCGAGCACGGGCTGGCCACCGCCCTCGGACGCGACATCTTCGACATGATCGAGCGGTTCGCCGGCTACGGCTTCAACAAGGCCCACAGCGCCGCCTACGCGGTCATCGCGGCCCAGACGGCCTATCTGAAGGCGAACCACCCGGTCGAGTTCATGGCCGCGCTGCTCTCCTCCGAACTCGGGAACACCGACAAGATCGTCTACAACGTCGCGGAGTGCCGCCGCACCGGCATCCAAGTCCTGCCGCCGTGCGTCAACCGGAGCGGCCACGAGTTCACGGTCGAACGGGGAGGGGAGCGGCCGACGATCCGGTTCGGGCTCGGCGCGGTGAAGAACGCGGGCGAGGCGGCCGTGAAAGCGCTGGTGCGGACGCGGGAGGAGGAGGGTGGCGCGTTCCGCTCGCTCGACGCTTTCTGCGAATCGGTCGACTGGTCGTCGATGAACCGACGGGCGGTCGAGTCGCTGGCGAAGGCGGGGGCGCTCGACGTCTTCGGGTCCCGTTCGGCGGTGCTCGCCGCGCTTGACGGCGCCATCGCGCGCGGGCAGCGACGGCAGAAGGCAACCTCCCGTGGCCAGATCGGCCTGTTCGACACCGGAACGGCCGTCGAGACCGACGAGGGGCCGACGCGCCTGCCGGAGGTGCCGGAGCTTCCGGCGAGCGACTTGCTGGCATGGGAGCGGGAATTGCTCGGTCTGTACATGAGCGCCCATCCGCTCGACGCCGTGATCGGCCCGGGTTTCGGCAAGGGGGCTTTGAGCCGGTACTCGCAGATCGTCGACTTGGCCGAGCGGCCCGCGGGCCAGCTGGTCAACGTCGTCGGCATGGTGAAGAGCGTTCGCCGGATCGCGACGAAGACGAACCGGACGATGGCGGTGCTCGAATTCGAGGACCTGACCGGCACGATCGAGTTGGTGGCGTTCCCCGACTGCTACGAACGCCACTCCGACGCGTGGGAGGCTGACGCCATTCTCGAGGTGGCCGCCAAGGTGGACCGCCGGGGCGAGGCGACCCAACTGGTCTGCGAGCGGGCACGCGGCAACCTCGAGCCGATCGGGGTCGCCGCTCCGCAGCGCGCCACGTTGCGGGTCCGACTGACAGGATCGCTTGACCAGTGGGCCGATGTGGAGGTCATGCACCGGGTCGACGCGGTGCTCCGCCGGTTCGAGGGCGAGGACGACGTCGTGCTTCTGGTTCCGGTCGGTGACGGACTCGAACGACCTCTGAGGAGCCGGTCCCGCCGGGTCGAGGCCTGCGACGATCTCGAGCGAGAACTGGCGATGGTCGCCGGCGTCCGCGAGGTGAAGGTCGAGCGACCGGCGGACGCTAGGCAACTCGCGTCGTAGGGTCACCCGCTCCGCGATCTGAGCCAGTTCAGGAGATTCTCGACCGGCCACGTGTTGATGACGCGGTTCGTCGGAGCCCATGCCCGGCGGGCGACCGCGATGCCGTACTCCATCGAGGCGAAGCCGGTGGGCTCGTGCGCGTCGCAGTTGATCGTCAGCAGGCAGCCGGCGGCGAGGGCGGCGGCGGCGTGCGTCGGGTTGAGGTCGAGTCGGGCCGGGTCGGCGTTGATCTCCAACGCCGTCCCGTGCTCGGCCGCCGCGGCGAAGACCCGCGGCCAGTCGAAGTCCCCAGGGTCCCGACGCTCGATCAAGCGCCCGCTCGGGTGGGCGATGATGTCGACATTGTGGTTGGCAATCACGCGGAGCAAGCGGTCGGTCAGTTGCTCGCGCGGCTGGCGCAGGCCGGAATGGGTCGACGCCACCACGATGTCGAGCCACGCCAGCACGTCGTCGGGGAAGTCGAGATTTCCCGCGCGGTCGACCTCGACTTCCGAGCCTTGCAGCAGCCGCACGCCGGACGCGCGATCGGCAGCTTCGATCTCCAGTCGCTGCGCCCGGAGCCGCTCGACCGACAGGCCGTTGGCGACGCCGAGCGAATGACTGTGGTCGGTGATGGCGAGGGCCCGGTAGCCGCGTTTGGCGGCGCCGATCGCCATCTCGGCCACGCTCGCGCCGCCGTCGCTCCAGGTGGAGTGGCAGTGGTACTCCCCGATGATTCGCCCAACGGTGACGAGGTCGGGAATCTCGGCGTGCCGGCGGAATTCCGCGTCCCCCTGCCGCAGTTCCGGCGGAATCCACGGCAAGCCGACTCGGGCGTAGACCGCGTCCTCGGTCGCCTCGGACGGCAGCGGGCCGAGGCGACTGACGTGTTCGCGATTGCCGGTGGCGAGGACGAGCTCGGTGCCGAAGCGCTCGGCCGGGACGAACCGGAGTGAGACCGGAAGTCCGGCGTCGTGCATGAACCGGAGGGTGTTCGCGTCCTGCGAAGCGGTGGCGAGCACCGCAAGCTGGCGTGCGGCGGTGATGGTCGTCTCGACATCACTGCAGCCGACGAGCAGGTCGATGCCGCCAACGGTCTCCTCCAGTCGACGGACGCTGCCGACGACCTCCACCACCGCGCCGGGCAGTCGGGAAGCGAGCGCGGCGGCGAGCTGGCGGGCGAGAGGCGCGGCCACGCCGATCGAATGGCGACCGGTGCGCCGTCGCAGGGTGGCGAGTCCTTCGGTGATCGTCCGTTCCAGCCGCTCGCCCATCCCCTTGGTCGCCCGCACGCGGCCGTCGGCGGCGGCCGCCTCGAGCGAGTCGAGGTCGACGACCCCGAGCTCGCCGTGGAGGCGCATGGCGGTCTTGATGCCGATTCCCGGGAGGTCGAGCACCGAGACGAGCCCGACCGGGACCTGTTCTGACAACTGGTCGAGCTGGGGGAGCCGCCCGGTGTCGACGATGTCGGCGATGGCTTCCGCGAGGGCCGGCCCTACCCCGGGAAGTTCTCGCAGCCTGCCTTCGGCCACCAGCGTGGCGACCGGCTCCGGCAGGGAGCGCAGTTCCTCCGAGACGCGTGTGTATGCTCGCGCCCGGAACGGGCTCTCGCCGGCCAGTTGCAGCATCGTGGCGTACTGGTCGAGCAGCGCGGCGACGGCGGCGTTGCTGGGCGGGGTCACGCGTCGCCCGATCAGGCGATGGCCGCGAGGTGCTGCGCGTCGGCGAGCAACCGCAGCACCGGCGCGGGCTGGTCGGCGAGGACCACGGCCACGTCGTCCGGCCGAAGCATCTTCAGCAGGGCACGGATCGCCGAGCGCTCGTTCCGGCTGTGGATGACCAACGGCGGCACGTCGTTCGACGTGATGCCGGCGCGGAGGGCCTTGGTGCGAACCGGGTCGACGTTGGCGGAGTGGAGCAGGATCGCGCCGTGGTCGCGACCGAGCATGCGGCCGACCTCGGCGAGGTCCCCGGTCTCGACGCCCTCGAGCTGGCCGACGACCCGGATCAGGCGACTGGCCGGAATCTGGCCGACGGCCCGCAAGGTGGAACGGAGGAACCACGGGTGGGCCGGGCGGTCGACGATCACCGTCGCGCCGTTGACGTGCAGCAGGTTGAACGAACCCGGCAAGTCGCTCGGCGTAACCTCGTGCGTTGCCAGGCCGCGGCCGATGACGTCGAGCGGGATGCCGCACCCGGCCGCGACGACGGTGGCGGCCAAGGCGTTGGCGATCTGGAACGACGCCGTGCCTTGGAGGGCGAGCGGCAGTTCGCGCACGCCGACGACCGGGGCGTTCGAGCCGTCCGTGCCGACTCGGAGCTGGTCGTCCTCGAGCCAGGCGGCCAAGCCGCGGCGGTCGAGGTGGTGGCGGACGAGAGGGGTGTCGCGACTGAGGCCGAAGAGCAAGCGGCGCGCGTCACCGGGGAAGTCGTCCCCGGAGACGGCGAAGTCGTCGCCGTTCAGGGCCGCGAAACCGCAGGGATGCACCGACTGCTCCAGCCGGCTCAGGGCGGCCACGGCGACGCGGGTGTGGTCGTGGAGGAGGCAGGAGCCGTTGTTGCAGCAGAGGTTCGTCACCACCGCGGCGGGATAGGCGTGCGGCGGCAGGCCGACCGCGTGGACGGTGCTCCAGGGGAGTTCCTGGAAGGCGAGGTCCAGCGAGCCGCTGCCCAGCCGTTCGAGGCTGCGCTGCCACGGCAGGAGTTCGCCCGACTGCGGCACGCCCTCGACCTCGACGCCGAGGTTGGTCCAGAGCGCGGTTCGCAGGCCCGCCTCGTCGGCGATCGCCTGCAGCAGGCGGACCACGGTCGACTTGCCGCGGGAACCGGCAACGGCGACGACCGGCGGCAGTCCGGCGCTGGTCACCCGGCGCCGCCAGTCGGCAAACGAGGTCGGGAATTGGGAGATCGACAAGAAGGCGAGTGGAGCGCGGTTCAGCTGCTCAGCGTCGAGCATCTGCGTCACGAGCGATTCTCCTCTGACCGTGCGGGTTCAGCCATCGACGTCCCGGCCGTCCGATCTTCGCGGTGTCGGGTCGACGCGGGACACGGCGGTTCGGGTGAAATCTCACGACTCTCGAGAGACCGTCGTCGTTGGTTGCTCGCTTTCGGCGTCTGTTGACGTTCCGGCACGCCAGTGTGCCAGATTCAGGATGCCACAATCGCGCAGGTCCGTGGTTGGTGCGCCCCGCACACCGGCGGTGCCGACAGATTGTGAATGGCAGTCACCGCTCCTTGGTCCCGAAGCTTGTGCCGCAGGGGGACGCGCCATGATGAGTGCCCCGCCCGATCGCTCAACCATCAGGGGCTGGCCCGACCGCGCGTCCGTTGCCGCGAGCCCCTCGCGGCCGACGCTGACGGCATACCTGCCTGCTCACGGACCATGCAAGCCGTGTGCCCCTGACTTCGGATCGACTCCCCCGACCATCCGGTTCGGCTCATCCCGCACTGTCCGTTCCGGGCCTGCCGCGGCGGCCGCGACGACGGGCCCGATGGCGAAGAACTGCTCGGCCGTGTTGGTCGTGGCGGCCGCCATCGATTCGGCGCCCACTCCCCAGATGTCGGCAAGTTGGTGAATCGCGGTGGCCAGGTTGGCCGGCTCGTTGCGTCGGTTTCGAATGCCCGCTGGCACGAGATACGGCGCGTCGGTTTCGAGCACGATGTTGGCCAATGGCACCGTGGCGAGCACCTGCCTGAGATCGTCGCGGCCGGGTTTGGTGGCGAGCCCTCCGACTCCGAGCAGCCATCCCCGGCTGATGGCGAGATCGGCCAGCACCTGACTCCCGTCGAACGAGTGGAGCAGCACCGGCGGCAAACTCGCCGAGCGGGTCAGGATTTCGACAAGCTCGGATTCAGCCGCCCGCTGGTGGATCACGATCGGCAGTGCGAGACGACGGGCAAGGTCAATCTGAGCCACGAATGACTGGCGCTGGAGCGTTTCGTCTGATCGGCCGCGAAAGTAGTCGAGGCCGATCTCGCCGACCGCCACCGGTCGGCTGGAGCGCAGCGTCGCCTCGAGGGCTTCGAGGGTCTGGGCCGAGAACCGGGCTGCTTCCTGCGGATGAAGACCGTACATCCCGCGGATGCCGGGATGGGTCTCGGTCAGGGCGCGGGTGGTGGCCCAGCGATCGGGGTTGTAGCCGACGTTGACGATCCGCCGGATGCCCATGTCAGCCGCGCGCTGGAGCACCTCGGGCCGATCGGGGTCGAAGGCCGCATCGTCGAGGTGGGCGTGCGTGTCGATGATCTCAACCGGCACGGTGCTCATTTCACCGTGACGCTCTTGGCCAGGTTTCGCGGCCGGTCGGGATCGTTGCCGCGGGCCAGCGCGGCGTGGTAGCCGATCATCTGCGGCACCAGCGCGTTGACGATCGGGGCGGCGGCACCGACCTCCGGCACCGGAACGAAGTCGTCGAACACCGGGTCGGGCTCGCTGCCGACCCCGATCACCCAGCCGCCCCGGCTGCGCAGTTCGGCCGCTCCCGAGAGGATGTCGGCCCGGGTGTCGTCGGACGGGGCGAAGACGAGACAAGGGGTGCCGGGCTCCACGAGCGCGATGACGCCGTGCTTCAGCTCCCCGCCGGCGAAGCCCTCGGCGTGGACGTAGCTGACTTCCTTGATCTTCAACGCGGCCTCGAGCGCGGCCGGGTAGGCAGGCCCGCGTCCGATCACGAACATGTGGGCCTGCTCGGCGACGCGCCGACCGATGGCGCGCATCCGGGCGACGGGAACGTCGAGGAGCTGGGCGGCGATGCCGTTGGCGGCGGCAGTCACCGAGGCGATGCCGGCGTCGTAGTCACCAGCGATCGCATGGGCGATCAGCAACTGCGCGGCGATCATGGCGGTGTACGACTTGGTTGCCAGCACGCACTGCTCGGGTCCCGCGTTGAGGTGGACCCGGAGGTCGACCATTCGGTCGAGCGAGGATCGCGGCGCGTTGACGAGCGCGGCGAGCGCCGCGCCACGCTTCCGGGCAGCGAGCATCGCTTCCATCACGTCCGCGGTCTCGCCGCTCTGCGAAAGGGCGACGACCAGCGTGCCGGCATCGACCGGCCCGGCGAGGAACCGGAATTCCGAGGCCGGAACCACGTCCACCCGGAGACCGGCGATGGCCCCGAGCAGGTACTGGCCGCTGAGCGCGGCGTTCGCGGCCGTTCCGCAGCCGGTGAGCACCACGCGTCGCGCCGCCTTGGCGCGCTCGGCGAGGCGGGTGATCTGGTCGCGTCCGTCGCGTGCGAGCCGCAGCAGCACGTCGGGCTGCTCGGCCATCTCCTTGGCCATGTAGTGCGGATGCGGCCCAAGCTCGGTGTTGACGGCGGCCCAGTCGATGTCGGCGAGGTTGACCGGCAAGGGCGAGAGCGTGGTGCGGTCGTAGAGGGCGAGGCCGTCCTTGCCGATCCTCAGCAGCTGGCCGTCCTCGAGGTAGAGCAGCCTGCCGGCGTGCGGCATGAGGGCGATCGCGTCCGAGGCGATCACCGTCGCGCCCGGGCCGAGGCCGGCAACCAACGGCGAAACCGACTTGGTGGCGACGAGTTCGCGGCTGGTGACGTCCATCGCCACGATCGCGTTCAGGCCGGCCAAACGGCCAAAGACCTCGCGCACGGCAAGCACGAGGCCGACCCCGGCCCCGACCTGCTCCTCCAGCAGGTGGGCGACCACCTCGCTGTCGGTCTCCGAGCGGAACCGGTGGCCGCGACCGACCAGTTCGTCGCGCAGTTCCCGATGGTTCTCGATGATCCCGTTGTGGATGACGGCGAGGTGGCCGGTGCAGTCAAGGTGCGGGTGCGCGTTGAGGTCGGTGACGCCGCCGTGGGTGGCCCAGCGGGTGTGGCCGAAGCCGATGTCTGACGGTGGCAGGCCGAGCTCAACGCTGGTGATGCGGCCGGTGCGCTTCTCGACCCGGATCGCGTCGCCGTCGGCGATCGCCACTCCCCACGAGTCGTAGCCCCGGTACTCGAGCGTGCGAAGGGCGCGCAGGAGGTCGGGCCCGATTTCCGCCTCGGTGCCGACATAGCCGAAGACGCCGCACATGGGACACGTCCCCCCTCGACCTGCGTCGACGACGCGGGCCGACATCGCCCGCTCCCGCAGGTCCTCGCGGAACCGTCGGGCTTGGCGCACGATTCGTTGAACGGGGGAGGGAGTGCACGTTGGGCGGCCTTTGTCAGCGAGTCGCCCCGCTGGTTTGCTCCGACCATGACGACCGTGCCTGCCGGGGAGCCACCCGCCGAATGGTTCGATCGGCTCCCGCCTCGTCAACTCGCGACTGAGCACGAGTCCCGGCGCTTGTGTTGTGTCCGTACCCTCCCGCGTTGTCCCCGAGTCTACGCCTCGGACGCCCGAAGGGCAACGGGCTTCCTGTACGCTTTGCCCGACCGGCGGCGAGAAGGGCGGGGGCGATGATCGGGCGGTACACCCGGGAGGAGATGGGGCGGGTCTGGAGCGAGGCGAACAAGATCGCCTGCTGGCTCCGGGTCGAGGTCGCCGTGTGCGAGGCGTGGCACCGGCGCGGCCGGATTCCGGCCGAGGCCATGCCGGCGATCCGGGCGGCATCGTGCGATCTCGACCGGATGCGCGAGATCGAGCGCGAGGTCGATCACGACGTGATCGCCTTCCTGCGGGCGACCGGCGAGAGCGTCGGCGAGGCGTCCCGCTACATTCACCTCGGGCTGACTTCGTCCGACGTGATCGACACGGCGACGGCCCTGCAGTTCTTCGATGCCGCCGACCTGCTGCTCACCGGCCTGCGCGAGTTGCGCGAGGCGGTCGGCGTGCAGGCGGTGCGCCACAAGCGGACGCTGATGATCGGGCGGACCCACGGCGTGCACGCCGAGCCGACGACCTTCGGTCTCAAGCTCGCGGTCTGGTACGACGAGCTCGGGCGCCAGCTGCTCCGGTTGCAGATCGCGAGCGCGGACGTGCTGGTCGGCAAGATCTCCGGCGCGGTCGGGACCCACGCCCACGTTTCGCCAGACTTCGAGACGGAGGTGTGCGAAGCCTTGGGCTTGGCCGTCGCGCCTGCGTCGACCCAGGTCATCCAGCGCGATCGGCACGCGAACCTCCTCTCCACGATCGCAGTGGTCGGGGCGACGATCGAGAAGATGGCGATCGAGATCCGCCACCTGCAGCGAACCGAGGTGCGCGAGGCGGAGGAGCCGTTCGACCCCGGCAACCAGGGGTCGTCGGCGATGCCGCACAAGCGAAACCCGCACGCGTCCGAGCGGCTGACCGGGCTGGCGCGACTGCTGCGAGGCTACGCGCTGGTGGCGCAGGAGAACGTCGCGCTCTGGCACGAGCGCGACATCAGCCACAGCTCAGCCGAGCGGGTGATCTTTCCCGACGCCTGCATCGTCCTCGACTTCATGCTGGCCGAGGCGAAGGACCTGATCGAGCGGCTGGTCGTCTACCCGGAGCGGATGCTTCGGAACCTCGAGTCGACCGCGGGCGCGATCTACTCGCAGCCGGCGATGCTGGCCTTGGTCGATGCTGGGATGGACCGACAGGCGGCGTACAAGATCGTGCAACGGCTCGCGCTCGACGCGTGGGACCACGGGACCTCGCTGCGGGAGGCCCTCGCCGCCGACCCTGAGGTCAGCGCGCGGGTCGCGCCGGAGGTGCTGGATCGCGTCTTCGACCCGTTGGAGCAGTTGCACCACGTCGACGCGGTGTTTGACCGCGTCGGCTTGGGCGACGTCGAGGTGGTTCGAGCGTTCGAGGACTGACAGGCGGGCGGCTCGCGTTGACGGTGCGGGAAGCGGACCCTAGAATCGCCGCCGTCGGGAACCACGCCACGATCGCGGCTCGCGGCGCACGGCGCCGGGGTCGGGGTGCGAGATGCACGACGAGTCACCCGAGAAGTTGCTGACCACGCCGCTGATGAGCCGGCACGAGGCGCTCGGAGCGCGGATGGTCCCGTTCGCCGGCTGGCTGATGCCCGTTCAGTACACCGGCATCATCCAGGAGCACCGTGCGGTGCGATCGGCGGCGGGCCTGTTCGACCTGGGTCACATGGGGCAGGTCGACGTGCACGGGCCGGGTGCGCTCGACTACCTGCAAAACGTCACCACCAACAACGTCGCGCTGATCGAGCCGGGCGGTGCCCAGTACGGGATGCTGCCGAACCCGCAGGGCGGTGTCATCGACGACATCATCATCTACCGGAACCCCGCCGGCGACGGCTACATGGTGGTCGTCAACGCGTCGAACCGGGCGAAGGACGTGGCGTGGATGCTGCGGCAACGCGCCGCGAGCGGCCTCGACGTCACGGTCGAGGACATCTCCGACCGGACCGGGATGATCGCCATCCAGGGACCGCTCGCCGAGTCGATCGTCCAGCCGCTGACCGCGGTTGACCTTTCTCGACTCGGGGGCTGGACGATCGTCGAAGGGGACGTCGCCGGGGTGCCGTGCCGCATCGCCCGGACCGGGTACACCGGCGAGGACGGGTTCGAGTTCTACACCCCGATCGACCGGGCCGCGGAACTGTGGGACGCGCTGATCGCCGCGGGCGGCCCGGTCGGGCTGGTGCCGGTCGGGCTCGGGGCGCGCGACACCCTGCGGCTCGAGGCGCGGATGCCGCTGTACGGCAACGAACTGGGCGAGGACATCTCGCCGCTGGAAGCAGGGCTCGGCTGGGCCGTCAGCCTCGACAAGGGCGAGTTCGTGGGCGGCGAGCCGATGCGGGCGATGAAGGCGGCCGGCGTGCCGCGCCGCACGGTCGGGTTCCGGCTGACGGAACGGTCCGGCTCTCCCCGCCACGGCTACGAGGTGCGGGTCGACGGGCGCACGGTCGGCGTGGTGACCAGCGGGGCGATGTCACCGACCCTCGGCGAGAACATCGGGCTGGCCCTTGTCGACCGAGAGGTGGCCGGGGTCGGCAAGCCGTTGCAGGTCGTGATTCGCGACAAGCCGATCGCGGCCGTGCAAGTGAAACTGCCCTTCTATCGCCGCGTCACCGTCGGCGACCGCGCGTAACCGAGCACGAGGAGCACAGGATGGCATCGCCGAACGACCTCCGCTACACGAAGACGCACGAATGGGTTCGACTTGACGGCGACGTGGCGACGATCGGGATCACCGAGCACGCGGCGACCGAACTTGGCGACATCACCTACCTCGAGCTTCCGGAAGTGGGAGACAAGGTCTCTTCGAGTTCACCGCTCGGCATTGTCGAGTCGGTGAAGGCCGCCACCGACATCTACTCCCCGGCGGACGGCGAGGTGATCGAGCGGAACGACGAGGCTGTCGACTCGCCGGACCTGATCAACTCGTCGCCCTACGGCAGTGCTTGGCTGATCAAGGTGCGACTGGAGGACCCGACGCAGGTCGGGGTGCTGATGGACGCCGCGGCCTACGACAAGTTCGCCGAGGAAACCGGCCACTAACGGCAACCGAGTCTGGGACCCCCGGCGCACAGCCAACGAACGGACAGCGAGGCGATGACCTTCAATCCCCACACTCCCGAGGACCGCGCGACGATGCTCGCCGCGATCGGGCTGGAGCGCGTCGACGCGTTGTTCGACGTCGTGCCGGCGTCGGTCCGCAACCCGTCACTCGAACTGCCGCCCGCCCTGACCGAGATGGAGGCCGCGGCGCGGCTGCGGCGCTTGGCGGAAGCCAACTTCGTCTGCGAGCCGGGGCGCGTCTTCCTCGGGGCAGGGTCGTATCAGCATTTCGTGCCGGCGACGGTCAACCAGATCCTCTCGCGGGGCGAGTTCTACACTGCCTACACCCCCTACCAGCCCGAGGTGGCGCAAGGCACGCTGCAGACGATCTACGAGTTCCAGACGATGGTGGCGGCACTCTTCGGGATGGAGGTCGCCAACGCGTCGATGTACGACGGGGCGACGGCGCTGGCCGAGGGCGCGCTGGTCACCGTGTCGAACAGCAAGGGGCGGAAGCGGATCGTCGTCTCCGGCACCGTGAACCCGGCGTACCGCGGCGTGCTGCGCACCTACCTGTCCGGCATCGATGTCGAACTGGTCGAACTGCCCGTGCCCAGCGCGGGTTTCGCGGCCACGGCCGACGACGTGCGCGACGCGTTGAACGAGCAGACCGCATGCCTCGTCGTCCAGTACCCGAACTTCTTCGGCGGCATCGAGGACGTGCAGGCACTGGCCGGCGCGGCGCACGACGTCGGCGCGAGCCTGGTGGTGAGCACCTATCCCGTGGCGCTGTCGCTGCTGAAGCCGCCGGGCGAACTCGGGGCGGACGTGGTGACGGCGGAAGGGCAGTCGCTCGGCGTCGCCCAGAGCTATGGCGGTCCGTACGTCGGCTTGCTGGCGTCGTCGCAGCGCTTCGTGCGGCAACTGCCGGGCCGGCTGGTCGGGGTGACGCAGGACACGGAGGGGAAGCGCGGCTTCGTGCTGACCCTGCAGACGCGCGAGCAACATATCCGCCGAGAGAAGGCGACGAGCAACATCTGCACCAACCAAGGCCTGATGGCGACGGCGGCGACCGTGCACATGGCCACGCTGGGACCGGAGGGGTTCCGCGAGGTGGGGCGCCGGGCCTACGCGAACGCGCACGAACTGGCCGAGCGGCTGGGACGGTTGCCGGGATGGGAACTCGCGCTGGACGTGCCGTTCTTCAACGAGTTCGTGATGCGGACGCCGTTGCCTGCTCGCGAGGTGAACGAGCGCCTCTTGGCCTCGGGCATCGTCGGCGGGTTCGACCTCGGCCGGGTTGACCCGGCGCTCGACCACCACCTGCTGCTCTGCGCCACGGAGATGAACGACTTGGCGGGGATCGAGGCGTTCGTCGAGGTGGCTGCGGCCTAGCCGCACCGCCAACGAACGCTCCGCGCGGTGAGGCGCGACATCCCTTTGGTATACTCGCGTGCCGCATGCCACCGGGTGCGTCGTCGACGCACCCGGGCATCTTGTTGAATCGTCCGAAGCGCCGACCGGCGCACCAGAGACGCGCCTGAGCCGGCGCGCGAGCGGGAGTTCCCGTGCCGAAGCCGATCGTCGCCATCGTCGGACGCCCGAACGTCGGGAAGTCGACCCTCTTCAATCGTCTGGTCGGGGAGCGCCGCGCCATCGTCGAGGACGAGCCGGGCACCACGCGCGACCGCGTCTACGGCACGACGGAGTGGGGTGGCACCGAATTCACCGTGATCGACACCGGCGGTCTCCAGGACGAGCGCGAGATGTCCACCGGCTCGATGAAGGAAATCGACCGCCGCACGCGCGAGCAGGCCACCGCTGCCATCGACGAGGCCGACGTCATCGTCTTCCTCGTCGACGCCAAGACGGGGGTCAACGCCGGGGACCACGAGGTCGCGGACATCCTGCGCCGCACCGACAAGCCGACGATCCTCGCCGCGAACAAGGCCGACAGCCTGCAACGGCGGGAGTCGGTCGTCGACTTCTACGAGCTGGGCCTCGGGGAGCCGATCGCGATCTCCTCCTACCACGGGTCGGGCACCGGCGACCTGCTCGACCGGATCGTCGAGTCGCTGCCGGAGTCGGAGGAGGAACCGGAGTTCGACGGTCCGGCGATCGCGATCGTCGGCCGGCCGAACGTCGGCAAGAGCCGCCTCCTGAACGCGCTGATCGGGCAGGAGCGGTCGATCGTCAGCGACGTGCCCGGGACCACGCGCGACAGCATCGACAGCCAGATCACGTGGGCCGGCGCGCCGATCACGCTGATCGACACCGCGGGCATCCGACGGCGGGGCCGGGTGGAGCAGGGGGTCGAGCAGTTCAGCGTGATCCGCTCGATGCGGGCCATCGAGCGGGCCGACGTCGTCTTGCTGGTGATCGACGCCACCGAGGACTTCACCGCCCAGGACCTGCACATCGCCGGCTACATCGAGGAACAGAAGAAGGGGATCGTCGTCGTCGTCAACAAGTGGGACTTGGTCGAGAAGGACGCGAAGACGATGGACGAGTACCGCGCCAAGGCACGCGAGGTGCTCGACTTCATGCCGTACGCGCCGCTCGTCTTCGTCTCCGCCAAGTTCGGCCAGCGTGTCGGCCAAGTGCTGGAAACCGCCTTGCAGGTTGTCGGCGAACGGCAGCGGCGCGTGCCGACCTCGGGCCTGAACACGATGCTGCGGGAGGCGGTCGCCGCCCACCCGCCGCCGAGCAAGCCGGGGAAGTGGACGAAGTTCTACTACGTCACCCAGGCCGACATCTCGCCGCCGACGTTCGTCTTCTTCTGCAACGACCCGATGGGCATCCACTTCTCCTACCGCCGGTTCCTCGAGAACCGGTTGCGGGACCAGTTCGGCTTCGTCGGCACCCCGCTCCGGATGAGCTTCCGCGGCCGCGACGAGAAGTGACGTGAACGCCGACCTCCGCGGCGTCCTGCTGGTGGTCGTCGCCTACGCGATCGGCGCGATCCCGTGGGGCGTGGTGCTCGGGCGGATGGTGGGGGGCGTCGACATCCGACGCCTCGGCAGCGGCGGCACCGGCGCGACGAACGCGCAGCGGATCCTCGGCTGGCGCGTCGGGGTGCCGGTTCTGGTGCTCGATTTCCTGAAAGGGTTCCTGCCGATCCTGGTCGGGGAACGCCTCGGGATCGGCGCGTGGTGGCTCGCGCTCGCGGCGGTCGCCGCCGTCGTCGGCCACTGCTGGTCGCCGTACATCGGCTTCACCGGCGGCAAGGGCGTGGCGACCGCCGCCGGCGCGGCGACCGCCCTCTGTCCGCAGGTGCTGGCGGTCGTGCCGGTGGTTGCCGTCGTGGTGGCGGTCACCCGCTACGTGTCGCTCGGATCGTTGACCGCGTGCGTGCTGGCGACGATCGGGACCGCGTGGCTGGCCGCCTCCGGCCGGGTCGGCTGGAGCGTCCCGGCCGCGATCGCGGCCATGTCCGCGATCGTCTTCCTTCGCCATGAGGGGAATATCCGGCGGCTCGCGGGCGGCACGGAGCGACGGCTCGGGGAGCGGGTGAAGACGGGCGGTTCGTCCGGCTGACGCCTCACCGGCTCGCGGGGGTGCCGGCGTACCCTCCCGGGTGCTCTTGCATCCAGGCCCACGCGCTGCCGACCATCTCGGGCAGGTTCGACCGGTCGGGTTGCCAGCCCAAGAGTTCGCGGGCTCGGCTCGCGTCGGCGAGCAGGGCCGGGGGATCGCCGGGTCGGCGCGGCTTGAGATTGGTCGGCACCGGCTTGCCCGTCACCGCCTCCGCCGCGTCGAGCACCTCGCGCACCGAGAAGCCGGCGGCGGTGCCGAGGTTGAGCGGCCCGATGTTGGCGTCGAGCAACGGGAGCGCGGCGACGTGGGCGTCGGCCAGGTCCTCGACGTGGACGTAGTCGCGGACGGCGGTGCCGTCGTGAGTCGGATAGTCGGTGCCGTAGAGGTCGAATGCCGGTCGCCGACCTTGGGCCGTGAGCAGGATCGACGGGATCAGGTGCGTCTCGGGTCGGTGGTCTTCCCCGAGCCGGCCGCGCGCGCCGGCGACGTTGAAGTAGCGGAACGCGACGAAGTTGGTGCCGTAGGCCGCGTGGTGCGCCTCGAGCACGTGCTCGACCATCAGCTTCGATTGGCCGTAGGGGTTGACGGGCCGCTTGTCGGCATCCTCCGGGATCGGCAGTGCCTTCGGCTCGCCGTAGACCGCGGCCGTGGACGAGGCCACCACCCGCCCGACGTCGTGGGCCCGAGCCGCCTCGAGCAGGGTGATCGTGCCGCCGACGTTGACGTCGAAATAGGGGCCGGGGTCGCGAACCGACTCGGGGACCAGCGTCAGCGCGGCGAAGTGCATGACGGCGTCGGGTCGGAACCCGGCGAACACCGCGTCGAGCCGGGCCCGATCGCGAAGATCGACCTCGTGCAGCGCGGTTCGTCCGTCGACGGCCTCGCGGTTGCCGCGGAACAGGCTGTCGACCACGGCCACCTCGTGGCCGCGCTCGAGCAGCACGTCGACGACCACGCTGCCGATGTACCCTGCGCCTCCTGTCACCAGCACCCGCATGCCGCTGCCCCTCCAGGTCGTGCCGTCGCACGTGGCAATCGCCGCGCCCGTTGGCCATAATCGGACCAACTAGCGGCGGACGGCAACCGGCGGCGCCGCCTCGTGTCGGGAAGGTGGTTGCGATGCTGACGGCTCCTTCGCTGCAAGGGATCGACCCGGAGGTCGCCGGCGCGATTCGCCGGGAGGAAGAACGGCAGCGGTCCGGGATCGAACTGATCGCCTCCGAGAACTTCGTCAGCCCGGCGGTGCTGGCCGCGGTCGGCAGCGTGCTGACGAACAAGTACGCCGAGGGGTACCCGGGCAAGCGCTACTACGGCGGGTGCGAGTTCGTCGACGAGGTCGAGCGGCTCGCGATCGACCGGGCGAAGTCGCTGTTCGGCGCGGAGCACGCCAACGTTCAGCCGCACTCCGGGGCGAACGCCAACCTGGCGACGTGGCTGGCCTTCCTGCAGCCGGGCGACACCTTCTTGGCGATGAGTCTGGCTGAGGGCGGCCACCTGACCCATGGCTCGCCGGTCAACTACTCCGGCCGGATCTTCGAGCCGCACTTCTACGGCGTCGACGCGGCGAGCGGGCTGATCGACTACGACGACGTGCTGGCCAAGGCGCGCGAGGTGCGACCGAAGGCGATCATCTCCGGCGCGAGCGCCTACAGCCGGAAGATTGACTTCGCCCGGTTCCGGCAGATCGCGGACGAGGTGGGGGCACTCCTCTTCGCCGACATCGCCCATCCGGCCGGGCTGATCGCGGCCGGTCTGCACCCGACCCCGATCGGCCACGCCCACGTCACGACCACGACCACGCACAAGACGCTGCGCGGCCCGCGCGGCGGCATGATCCTCTGCGGCGAGGAGCACGCCAAGACGATCGACCGCAGCATTTTCCCCGGCATGCAGGGCGGTCCGTTGATGCACGTGATCGCCGGCAAGGCGGTCGCCTTCGGCGAGGCGCTCGGCCCCGGGTTCAAGGCCTACGCGCAGGCGGTGATCGACAACGCGGGCGTCTTGGCGCAGACCCTGACCGAGCGCGGTTTGCCGATCGTCTCGGGCGGCACCGACAACCACTTGATGCTGGTTGACGTCGGCGCGGCGGGGATGAGCGGCAAGAAGGCCGAGGCGCTGCTCGATCGGGTCGGCATCACCTGCAACAAGAACGCGATCCCGGGCGACACTCGACCGCCGACGCAGACGTCCGGCATCCGGCTCGGGAGCCCGGCGGTCACCACCCGCGGCTTTGGGCCGGCGGAGATGCGACAAGTCGGGGCTTGGATCGCGGAGACGCTGGCCGCGCCGGACGACGAGGCCGCCCACGCCCGCACCAAGGACGAGGTGCATCACCTGATGACGCGCTTCCCGCTTCCGGGGGTCGAAGGCTAGACTCGAATGCCGCCGGTCGGCTTCGGCGGCCGGTGACTATTGCGCCAGCATCTCGAACCGGAGTCGTTCCCGCTCCTGTTCGGAGAGCGGACGGCCCGTCAGTTCGATCAGTCCGAGCAACAGCGACCGGGTCCGGTCGCTCAGCAGCGTGCCGGCGATGATGCCCGCGATGCCGCCGAAGAGCGTGCCGAGCACGAAGAGGGAGAAGGCACGGGAGGCTCCGGCTTCGGACTCCTCGGCGACATCATTGTCGGCCGACCGGTCGGCGGTGGTCACGCGGCCCTCCTTCGGGCGGATGGCACGGCCAGCGGGCCGCGCCTCAACTCATCGGCTACTGGATGGCGAGCACCGTCGGCGCGTCCTGCCAGAGCTCCTCGAGCCGGTAGTAGTCGCGCAGGTCGGCGGAGAAGACGTGAACGACCACGTCGCCGTAGTCGAGGACGATCCAGCCGCCGACCGGGTTCCCCTCGACCCGGTCGGGCCGCGTCCCCGCTTCGGCGAGGCGCTGCACGACCTCGCGTTGGATGGCGCGGAGCTGCCGTTCGTTCTCGCCTGAGCAGATGACGAAGTAGTCGGTGAATGGCGAGACGTCGTGCACGTCGAGGACGAGCGTGTTCGACGCGGGCGTGTCGGCGATCGTCTCCGCGATCCTGATGGCGACGGCTCGGCCCTCGGCGGTAGGGTCGACGTGAAGGCTGCCAGTGTCGGCTGCGCCGTTGTGGGTCACGGTGTCGATGGGACGCTGCCTCCGGTGAGCAACGGGCGACGAATCGGTCTGAACGCGGAGCGGGTGGGCCCGGCAGGGATCGAACCTGCGACCCTGGGGTTATGAGCCCCGTGCTCTGCCACTGAGCTACAGGCCCAGCCCCGAACGCATTCTACCCGAGGCATAGACGACAGTGTCTGACAGAGCCAAGCGATATGGCGCCGCGGCTGGAGGCAGCGGAGCGGGAGACGAGTCTCGAACTCGCGACCTAGTGCTTGGAAGGCACTCGCTCTGCCAACTGAGCTACTCCCGCGACCGGCGCATTCTACCCGGCGTCGGAAGACTCGGACAAGCGGCCGGGCGCGCTGGTCGCGAGCGCGGCGGAGAGGATCGGGGCGAGCTCTTCCCGGTCCCGCAGCCACTTGACCATCAGGTGCCCGCCGTAGGCGTACTCGGTCACGCGCACGCCCGGCCGATCCCGGAGCGCGTCGGCGTGGGCAAGGTCGAGCAGGTCCTCGCGGCTGACACGGATGTCGATAGCGGTCGAGATGTTGCCGTCGACGGTCGTCCCGAGGACGAACTCCGGGTGATCGGGGCCGAGCTGGGCATGCAACGCCTCGATCTGGGGTGCCCAGCGGTCGTCCCCGAGACGAGCCCGGTTCGTGGCGTCGATCATCGACTGCGGGCTGAAGGCGAGCGCCGCCTCGGCCCCGAGGCGGACGCCGAACTTGACGGCCGCGAAGCCCCCTGCGGACGCCCCGACGGTCACCACGCGGCGCGCCTCGGAACGCTCGACTGATTGACGAAGCACGGTCAGCACTGCATCGGAGTCGGCACCGTATCCGGGCAGGCCGAGGCAGTACCAGGCGTACCGAAGGTCGCGGACGAAAAGTCGTTTGGTGGGGAACGCGTCGCTCACTTTGAAGAACTCGAACGGCGGCATGCTGATCGCGCCGGCGATGCCGCCGAAGAGGATCAGCAGGGTGTCGGACTGGCGGGAGAAATCCTCGAGGAGCGGGACGGGAGGTGTGGTGGCGACATCGCGGCCCTTGCCTCGTCGCTCGCCGCGGGGGTGATCGTCGCGCTTTCGCCGGTCAGTCAAGACGGTGCGATTTCGGTCGGGGTGAGAGGATTCGAACCTCCGACCTCAGCGTCCCAAACGCCGCGCGCTGCCAGCTGCGCCACACCCCGTGGTTGTCCATCGGCCGAGTATAGGAACGGGTTGGAACGAGCGTCAAACGTGTTCTCGGCCGTGCGGGCTCGAGGGAGTGGACGGCTCAGCCGGTGTCAGCACGGCGATAGACCCGCACCGTCGGCGAGTCGTACACCGATTGCCAGCCGGGGCCGGGGAACCCCGGTTGCCGGATGCCCGGGTAGGGTCCGGCCGTCGGGCAGAGATGCTGCCACTCCCCGGTTTCGTAGGTGCCGACGTAGAGGAGCGTTATCCCGTCCTGCTTGGCAAGCTCGCCGGAGGGGTCGGCGAAGATGCGGGCGACGTCGGCCTCGCGCCGCGGAATCTCGGCGAGGAGACCAGGCTGACCGGCGCGCCATTGCGGTTGGTGGTTGTTGCCCCAGCCGATCAGCGTCGGCACGCCCGAATAGGCCGAGGCGCGATTGAACGGCATCTGCCCGTTCGGCTCGTACGAACATCCTGCCGCCTCGAGCAGCCGGTCGCTCGTCGTGGCGTGGGTCTGCAGCCAGCGGATCGCGCCGAGTTCGTCCGGGTTGGCAGATCGGAGATAGGCAATGCCGTCGATGCCTTGCCAGCGGCTGAGATGATCGGTCCACTGCCAGCTGGCCACTGCCGGGTACGCCGCCATCGCGAGCAGGCTCACGGCCGCGGCCGCGGCGAACGAGACCTTGGCAGCCGGCGTCCTGACGCGTTGCCAGAGACACGGAACGGCCACGGCGGCGGCCACCGCGAACAGCACCCAGACTTGGTAGTAGACCTTGAACAGGGTGTTCATCCGGCTCTCGAACACGTCGCGCAGGTAGAAGAGCTCGACCACCAGCGAGAGCGCGAACCCAACGGCGAACAGCGCGGTGGCGTAGGTGGCCGGCGACCGGTCGTGCCGAAGTCGCAGGCGGATGACCGCGGCGATCAGGGGATAGCCGGCGACGATCCAGACCGGGGCGCCGAGCAAGATTGCGACGACGCTGACGGCGATCCCGGGCCCGAGGTAGGACGCTCGATCGACCGTTGCCCGCCCTGACAGGCTGAGCCATTCGACGGTGAGGAACGCCAGCGCGACAAGGTAAGGGACGCCGAAGATGGTCAGGTATTCGCCGACCGAGGTGCGCTCACCCGGCCAGAAACCGACAGTTGCCGCGAGCCGGGAGAGGACTGGCACGCCGCCGCGAGCGGTGCTCCCCGTCGGTGGCGCGTAGAGCGCGAAGAACGGCGCCCACGCCGCGATCGCCGCGACGACGGTGACGGAGGCCATCGCCACCGCACGCCGCACGTTCGGCCACCAGCGGAACAGGACGGCCGCGACCAGGATGGCAAGGTAGGTTGGGAAGTCCCAGCTGTTCATGGCGTACAGCGCGCCGACGAGAGCGCCGGAGATCGCCATGCGTGCGATGTCCGGCGGCCCCGTGGTCCGGTCGAGGCGATTGGCGACGGCCAGCGCCAAGGTCAGGGCGACGAGGGTGTAGGGCAAGGCCATCAGGTGCGGGTGGAGGTCTCCGAGCAGCACGCTGAAGAACGGGAACTCGTTGATCGTCTCCACCGACGGCAGGCGGCAGTCGTTGGCCACCCGCGGCCCGTCGCAGACGATCCGGCTTGCCCGCCAGCCGATCCCCACTGCCTTGTCCCACCAGAAGGCATCGAGGGTCGCCTGGCCGTTCCTCACCAGTGCCAGCGGCGCGTAGAGGTTCCCCGCGACCATCACGGCGAAGGCGGCGACGGCACCGGCTGCCCATGCCGCGCGACGCCCGAGTCGGGGCCGGACGGCGTTGAAGGCAACGCCGCCGGCGGCGACGAGCGCCATGCTGAACACCGTCGCAAGGCCGAGTGCGAACGCGGAAGTCGCGGCGACACCAGCAAGACGAGTGACCGACCCAAGAACGACATATCCCAGGTAGTAGTAGTTGATCGACACGCCCGCGAACCACGGGTCCGGCGGCGGCATGGCCACCGCCCGGGCGGAACTCGAGAGAAAGGCGATGTCCATCGGCTTCTCGGTGCCGACGAGATTCGGTGTGAAGCCGTGCAACCAGACCACCGCGGCAAACGCCACCAAGCCGACGACCTCGGTCACGGCCATCGCCCGCAACCACTGGCGATCGATCGCTTGGCGGCGGAGGGCGGTCGTCCAACCGACGAGCGCACCCACCAGCACCATCGAGGCGAGGAGGTTCGTGGAGTAGGGGACCACCCCGAGACTCGCCGGAAACCATGCCAACCAGACGGTGGCGAGCAGTCCGATCGGGCGGGCCACCGACGCGCCGCCGTCGGGCAGCCCGGGCACGAGCCAGCGCACTGCCGGGGCCCACGCCCACGTCACCGCGAGCAGCACCAGGTACCAGCGGGCGACGTCTGGCAGCCAGGTCACGAGATTGGGCCTGCAGGCGGGAGCACCCGGTAGATCGTCGTCCCGGCCTCGCTGAAGACCGGCGCGAGCGCGGTCGGGACCAGCTGGTCGAATGCGGCGATGCCGGCGGCTGAACCCTGTGGCGTGCAGTCGTTGTCCGGCACGGGGTACCGGCGCTCGACGTCGCCGACGATCACGTAGGCAACGTCGTACTTGCGGAGGATTGCCAGTTTCTTGGCCGGGTCGGCTGAGGTGTACAGGGTTCGGACGTCGTCCGAGCGTTCCTGCAGTCCCTCGAGCCAGCGCTGCTGCTCTTCGTGTCGTTGCCAGCCGAGGATGGTCGGCAGCCCTGTCGCGATCGAGATGCGCGACCCGTTGCAGCGGTACGGTCCGATGCTCGCCTCGGCGATCACCGGCGTGCCGACGGCGTTGGCGTCCAGCCAGCGAATCGCGGCGAGATCCCCGGCGAACCGGATCGGCATGTTGCCGTCGGGGCCGATCGACGGGACCTGGCCGTAGCGCATCCAGTCGTAGGCGTCGAGCGTGCCGCCGCCGAGGGTGTCGGTGAACCGCTGATGCAATCGGGGCGAGACGGCGAACACCGGATAGACCGCGGACGCCGCCACCACGAGGGCGAGAACCACCAAGCCGAGTCGCGACCAGCGCTCGGCAGGGCGAGACCAGCCGCCGACCGTGCCGACGTCCCGTGCGAGGGAGTGCTCCGCGCCGGCCGCGGGTTCCGTTGCGCCGGCGATCATCAGCGCGCACCCCGCGCCGACGGCGACGGCCAGGAGAACCCAGAGCTGGTTGTAGAACTTGAAGACGGTGTTCATCCGGTAGGCCTCGGTCGAGATCAGGTCGTCCGCGACGACGAAGACCTCGACCCCGGCCCCGACGAAGGCGGCGGCGGAGACCAGCAGGGCGGTGTAACGGGCCGCGACGCCTTCCGCGGTCATCCAGAGCAACCCCGCCAGCGCGCCGACCGCGAGGAAGACGGCCATCACCGCCCAGCCGCGGACGAGCGCGGCCAGCGTGGTCGCGCCGACCGCGCCGAGCCAGACGTACGGCAGCAGGCTCGTCCAGGCCGAGTTGTCCAGCCGGCTCTGGAGGGCGGACCAACCGACGAGGAGCAGCATCGCGGCGAAGACCAGCAGGCTCGCCGTCGTGGCGAGACCCGCAATGCGGGGCATCGCCGAGAAAACCTCGCGCACGGCGACGAGGACGGCGAACGTTGCCGCCCAGGCGAGCGGGGCTCGCAGTGGACGAGACCCGGTACCGGCACCTTCCCGGAGCGCGATGGCAATCAGCGTGAAGCAGGCGAGGGCCATCAGGCCGCCAAGGTGAACGAACCAACTGCCAAGGTCGGTCGGGGCCTTGACGCGGGCGAGCGAGCCGAACAAGGCCACGAAGTGCTGGTGGAACGGGAGAAACGAGAGGTAGCTGCCGACCGCGAGCAGCAGCGACAGCCCGGCGAACAGCCCGATGCGCGCCGGCCAGCGCTCGACCGCCGCGGACCACATCAGCACCGCCACGACCGCCAATGCTGCATAGGTCGGCAGGTCCCAAGCGTTGGTGGCGCTCAGGGTGCCGAGGACCAGCATCAGGGGCAGCAGCCGTCGGATTCCGTCGAACGCGAGCGTCTGCAAGGCGCTGGTCCCGTGTGGGGAGGACTGCTCGACCGGACCCCGCGCCAGTTGGTAGCTGCAGGCGATCGCGGCGACCGTCACCGGCAGCGCGACGACGTGGGCGTGCAAGTCGGCGTAGAGGCCGGTGAAGAACGGGAACTCGGTGATGGTGTCCGGTATCGCCCGGCTGCCGGCCCAGACCCAGTCGACGAAGGAGTTCAGCGGCGGGACGTGGCCGCTCAGCAGCGTGGCCGCGGAGGAGAGGTTGCCGAGCACGGAGAGGAACCCCGCCGCCACGAGCCCGGCCGGCACCGCCAGACTCGGCCGCCGGGCGAGGTCGCGCCCGAGCGTGGCCGCCAGCGAGAAGCCAGCCGCGGCGAGCAGCGCGATCACGGTCGGCTGGGCGAGGTTGAACCCGATCTCGACCGGAATGCCGATCGCCTTCAGCATGAAGGCCACGAGGTAGAGGCCGTAGTAGTAGTAGTTGATGTAGCCGCCCGCGTACCACGGATCGTACGGCGGGAAGTGGGCGCTGCGCATCGTCGCGTTGAGGTGCGCGAACTCCATCGGCTTCTCGCCGCCCCAGATCGGGTGCCAACTGTCGGGGTTCAGGAAACGGAACAGCAGGAAGAGGGCGAAGACGGCCCAGAAGACGGCCTCTGCCCCGACGACCACCGAACGCTGGCGGACAGGCCGGCGACGGCGCGGGTACCACGTGACGAGACCGGTCACGTAGAGCGCGACGAGGACCCAGATCGCCCGGAACGCGATGACGCCGACACTGGCCAGGAACCAGACGGCCCAGCCGGCCACCAGCACAACCAGGAGTCGCGCGAACCCCCAGCCGGCGTCGGCGAAACTCGGCAGCACGCGCTCGGCAAGCGCCAGGCCGAGGGCTTGCAGCAGGATCAGGAACCCGACCCAGACGACCACCGCGCCGAGCGTGGTCCCGGTGACCGCCCGACTCCAGCCCGCGTCGTCGACGACCGGCAGCGATGCGACCGGCTGGTCGAGCATCAGCGACACGGTTTCCGGGGCGTGCCGGGTCGGCGACCACGGCGCGGCCACCGCCGGCGCCATCAGGGAGCGGTACGCGGTCGGGGAGAGGAGATCGACTTTGCGGTAAATCTCAACGGTTGGATGGTCGTAGTTGACGAACGACTCGTCGGCATTGCGGTCGTCGAACCGAATCGGGCCGATGCCCGGGGACGTGGTGAAGCTCGCCGCCGGCTCGAAGCCGAGCGCCCCCGACCGGAGGGCGGCATAGTAGGCCCGCTGGACGGGGTACCGCCACGGGGCCGACGCTGTGCCGGCCACCACTCGGTTCGAGGCGAGGACCACGTAGTCGGCCCTCTGCAACTGCGCGTAGATGGCGTCGGCGACCTCGCGCGGCTGACGGTCGGCGTAGAGGTCCATCGACACGGTCGCGTACTGCCGGTCCGCCGGGGAGAGCCCCGGGCCGAAGTCGCGCGGCAGGCTGTCGTCCCAGTACTCGGCGGTGAGCGCGCTGCCGCTGGGGACGTGCGCGTAGATCCAGCGGGACGCCAGCAGGCGAGGATTCTCCTGCGCGTAGATCGAGACGAAGGCGATCGCCCAGAGCGCGAAGGCGGCGAGGACCGCCGTGCCGGCCAAGGCGGCCGACGGGCGAGAGAAACGACGCCCGAGCCAGTCGACGCCCGTGACGACCGCGAGGCCGGCCGCGACCGCGAGGACCGGGGCCAAGGGCGCGAGGTAGCGGAGAAATCGCACCTCGGGCACCGTGATCACCACGCCGTAGGCCACGAGCCAAGAGACGGGCACGAGCAACGGCCAGTCCCGGTCGCGCAGCAGGCGAACCGCCATCAGCACCACGCCAGCCACGGCGAGGAGACCCGCCACGGGTCCGAAGCCCCAGCGGATCAACTGGTCTGCCTGGTAGAGGACCGGCGTCGTGCCGACGTACTGGCGGGTGAACGGGACATCGAAGATGCCGCGCACGATGTTCGACTGGGTCGCGAGCGAGGTGAGGTAGACGTCCGGGCGCATCAGCGCGTACGGCTCGAACAGGCCGAACCCCAACACCGTCGCCATGCCGGCGACCGTCAGTTGCCGCACGGCCCGCAGCAGCCGTGTCACCGGGGTTCGCATTTCGGGCAGATCGAGCCGGTCGTTCGCCAGAGCGGCCGCGCCGATCACCACCGCCAGCGTGAAGACGCTCCCCTTGGTGGCCATCGCGAGTCCGAGCGCGAACCCGGACGCCGCGAACCAGCGAAGCCGTCCGTTGCTGGCCGCGCCCACAGCCAACAGGAGGCAGAGCGCGACGAAGAAGGTGAGCCAACTGTCGGTGGTGAAGAAGTGCGCCAACTGGATCATCATCGGGGCGCAGGCGTAGGCCGCGGCGGCGACCAGCCCCGTGCGGGTCGAGAACAGTCGTCGCCCGAGCAAGAAGGTCAGGAGGACCGTGCCGGTGTCGAGCAGGGCCGAGATCGCCCGGCCGACGAGGTAGGCGCGATCGGCGCTGTTCCAGTTGGCGCCGGTGACCACCGAGACGCCCTTGGCCGTCGCGTCGGTGACCCAGAGGGGCAGAGCGCCGTAGGCGAACTCGCGGAACTCCCCGGTGTCGGGGTCGGCGGAGCGAGGGTTCAGCCCGCTCGTCGCCGGGTCGAGCAGTGTCGACCAGTCGGGCGGCCAGGCGAAGTGGATGCGGTCGATGAGGACGATCTTGGCGACGAAGAGCTCGTCCGGGTGGAGGTCCCGGCCTTCGTCCCACGTCAGCCCGAAGAGCCGGAGGGCGAGCGCGGCGACCAGCATCGCCAGCAGGGCAGCCCTCGCGGTTCCCGGAACGTCTCGCCGGTCAGGGGCCGCGCCTGCGATCATAGGCGGGATTCTAGCGACGTTCGGCGGCGGCGGTCGAGACAAGGGCGCGACTGCCCGGGGCACAGGGGGAGAACGGCGTGCGAGTGGTCTTCTTCGGCACGCCGGAGTTCGCGGTGCCAACCCTCGAGGCGATCGCGGGGGACTCGCGGTTCAAGGTCGCGCTGGTCGTCACCCAGCCCGACCGACCGGCCGGGCGCGGCCGCAAAGTCGAGTCTTCGGCGGTGGCGCGGTTTGCCGCCGATCACCAACTGCCCCTGTACCAACCGGAGACCCTGAAGCACGACGAGGCGCGCCGACCGCTGGTGGAGGCCGGCGCGGACTTGTTCGTGGTGGCCGCGTTCGGCCTCATCTTCGGCTCGAAGACGCTGGCGATCCCGCGTCACGGCTGCGTCAACGTCCATGCCTCGCTCTTGCCGCGCTACCGCGGGGCGAGTCCGGTCCCGGCCGCGATCCTCTACGGCGACCGGACGACAGGGGTGACGCTGATGATGATGGAGGTCGGGCTCGACACCGGGCCGACAGTGGCCATGTCCGAGGAGGCGATCCGCGACGACGACACCGCGGAGTCACTGCTAGCCCGGCTCGGCGGCGTCGGGGCGCGCTTGGCGCTGCACCATCTGCCCCGGGTCGTCGACGGCTGGACCGTGCCGACGCCGCAGCCGGCCGCTGGAGCGTCACTGACCCGGCCGCTGACCAAGGCCGACGGCTGGCTCGACTTCGAGGACTCGGCCACGGCGCTCGAGCGGCGGGTTCGGGCGATGTGGCCGTGGCCCCGGGCCTGGACCACGCTCGACGGCGATCCGGTGCAGGTCCACCGGGCGACGCCGGTGCTCAGGCTCGGTCCGACCGACTCGACCGAGCCCGGCACCGTCGTCGTCCGCACCGACGGGCCGCACGTCCGCGCCATCGACGGCTGGCTGCGGCTCGACCAGGTGCAGCCGGCGGGCGGTCGGCCGATGAGCGGCACCGCGTTCGCCGCCGGGCGGCGCCTCGACCAAGCCCGGCTCGGCACCGCCGGAGAGCCGATCGGGATGCCGCCGGTCGTCGTGCCGGCCTGACGGCACCGTCTCACATCGGAAGGGGCGGGTCGGCCGGTTGCTCGAGCCCGAGCGGTTTGCGGATAAGTGTGCTTGCCCGCAAAAGACCGCATATGGCGGGTCAGGCGTCCGCCGGGCACTCGCGGCGCCATTCCCCGAGGTTCATGCGCTTGACCAGCGTGTCGAGCCCGTAGCCGGCCGACTTGCGGCAGACGCGGGCCGCCTTCTTCGGCTTGGCGTACTCGATGTGGTAGACGGGCTTCTGATTGTCGACGAACGGCGCGAGCAAGTCGCACTCGCGGTACTTGACGCACTGCTCGTTGACGGCGAAATCGAACGAGTCCGCGAGTTCGGCCACCTGCTCGAGGTCGTTCTTCAGGCCGACTGCCAACCCGCGTTCGTGCGCCGCGTCTGCCAGCCATTGGTTGTACTCGAGCTGGTCGTCGGCCGTCAGCCCGAGACCGTTCTTGTTGCTGAACGCATCGACGTTGTCCGGGTCGACAGCGTCGCACCCCTTGTCGACCGCCATCTGCATCCGGTCTGCCATGATGGATCGCACGTTTTGCGATCGAATGTCGATCCACCACTCGCCGGGCCAGTTGCCGAGCCGCTTGCCAATGTCGGCCTTGGCGAACCGGTCCTGGTCGGGTCGCCAGTTCTCGTAGGACCCGGCGCTGAAGTAGCAGATCACGCGGATGTCGTCAGCCTGCATCTGCCGGATCAGTGACTGCGGGGTCTCGAAGAGATCGACGTCGTAGACGTCGACATCCATGACCGTCTTGGGAACCGAACTGATTTGGATTTGCCACGACTGGCCCGGTTCCGGCGTCCACCAGTCAGCCGCGGCAGCGCTCCCGGCCGCGGGGATGATCGCGACGGCCATCAGGGTGGCCACCGCCAGCAGTCTCAATCGTGTCGACATCTGTCCCCCCCAGCGTTCGTGCAGGGCCGCCAGCCATGCCCAGCGACCGCGTTTACAACTCGGCGACCGCCCCCGTATCCTCCCAGCCGGTGCGAGGTCGACGACTGTCCGAGGAGCGTATGTCCCCCGATCGAGACGAGCAACTGTTCCTGCTCCTGAAGGAGCTCTGCGAGCTTCCCGGGCCGACCGGCCACGAGGATGCCGTGCAGGACGTGATCGCGGCCCGCTGGGGCCAGTTCGCCGAGGTGCGGCGGACGCGGGTCGGCAACGTGCTGGCGAAAATCGGCGGCGCCGGTCGTCGGGTCGCCGTCGTCGCCCATGCCGACGAAATCTGCCTGATGGTGAAGAGCATCTCGGACGACGGGTACCTCCACGTCTGGCACTACGCCTCGGACCTCCTCGGCAAGCCGCCCCGCTGGCTGATGCCGCTCAACCAGCCGGCGGCGGTGGTCACCGCGGCCGGGATCGTCGACGGCGTCATCGTCGCGGCGAGCGGTCATGTGGTCGGCCGCAAAGACCCCGGGGAGCCTTGGAAGTGGAACGACTGGTTCGTCGACGTGGGCGTCCGGTCGCGCGAGGCGGCCGAGGCGCTCGGCATCCACCCGGGGTGCCGGATCGTCTGGAACACGCCGACTCGTCGCGTCGGCCAGAACATCGTCGGCAAGGCGATGGACGACCGCGGCGCGCTGACGATCGCCACGCTCGCGGGCGAGCGCCTCGCCGGGAGCGCGTCGCTCGGCTGCGAACTCTGGCTCGCGTCCACCGTGCAGGAGGAGAACGGGCTGATCGGTGCTTCGAGCCTCGCCGACGAGCTCGACCTCGACCAGGCGATCGCGCTCGACGTGGGATTGACCGGGGACGTGCCGGGGGCCGACCCCCGCGACTTCCCGTGCCGACTCGGCCTCGGCCCGACCGTCGTCTACCAAGATTCGAGTTGCCACTACGGTCGCAGGCTATCCGACGAGCTGGTCGCCACCGCGCGCGAGCATTCGGTCCCGGTCCAGCGAGCGGTCTACCAGAACTACGGCAGCGACGGTGCGGCCTTGGTCCGGCGCGGCATCGAGACGGCCCTTGTCGCGTACCCGACCCGCTACACGCACTCGCCGGTGGAGACGGTCGACGGCAACGACTTGCTCGCCACCGTCGACCTGCTCGTCGCGTGGGCGGAGGGGTAGCGATGACCGACCAGCCTGACCAGAACGAGTTGAACGAGAGGATTGCGGAGTTCCTCGAAGGAGTAGAGGCCGCTGCGGCTCGGCTGCGCACCCTGCCCGACGTGCCGTTGGTGCCGGAAGAGCCGTTCGATCCGTCGTGGCCGGAGCGTGACGCGTGACGAACCGAACCTGGGACCTGCCTTCCGTTCGCGAACTCGTCTCGGGCTACGCGGCCGGCACGTTGTCGCCGGTCGAAGTGGTGACCGCGGCGATTCGGGCCGCCGAGGCCGCACAGCCCAACCTGCACCCGATGGTCGAACTGCGCGCCGAGGCGGCGTTGGCCGAGGCTGCGGCGGTCGAACGGACCTGCCGCGGCAGTGACGCGAGGGGGGCGCTCTGCGGTGTGCCGGTCGTGGTCAAGGACATCGTCGACGTGGCGGGTCTGCCGACCCGGTGCGGGTCGCCGAGCCGCGACGACGCCCCGACCGCGGCGGCTGACGCGCCGGCGGTTCGCGCTTGGCGCGATGCCGGGGCGATCGTCATCGGCAAGAGCGTGACGCAGGAGTTCGCCGCCGGGGTGCTCAGCCCGCCCGCCCGCAACCCGTGGGACCCGGATCGCATCCCCGGCGGCAGTTCCGGCGGTTCCGCCGTCGCCGTGGCGATCGGGGCAGCGAGCATCGGTCTCGGCTCCGACACCGGGGGCAGCATCCGCATCCCTTCGGCCGCGGTCGGAGCCACCGGGTTCAAGCCGACGTTCGGGTCGGTCTCGACCGCGGGCTGCTACCCGTTGTCCTGGTCGCTCGACACGGTCGGTCCGTTGGCCCGCTCGGTCGATGACGTCGAGGCGGGCTGGCGGGCGCTGGTCGGCGACAGCCGATTCGTGCCCGCCGACGAACCCCCCACCTTGGCCGGCGTTCGCGTCGGCTTGGCCCTGGGGTATTTCGTGACGCGAGTGCAACAAGCGACGCTCTCGGCGGTCGAGGACGCCGCGTCGGCCCTCCGCTCGCTGGGAGCCGAGGTTGTGCCGGTCGACTGGGCCGACTCCGCCGTCGCACGCGACTGTGGCTACCTGCTGAACCGGACCGAGACGGGTGCGGCGCATGCCGCCACCTACCGCAACGAGCCGGAACGCTTCTCCCGCATGAACCCCGAATTGCAACTGAGAGTGATCGCCGGCCTGCGGATTCCATCCGGCGACTACTTGCTGGCCAAGCAGGCCCGCACGCGCCTGCGCGATTCGATGGCTCGGCTTTTCGCGGACCAGCGGCTCGACGCACTGTTGGCGCCGACCCTGCCGGACGTCGCGATTCGGGCCGACGACCCGACGGTCCGGATCGGGGAATCCGTCGAGTCCGCCGGCATCGCCTACACGCGACTGGCGATGCCGTTCAACGCGACCGGCCAGCCGGTGCTCGCCTTCCCCGTCGGGTTCGATCCCGCAGGACTCCCGATCGGGGCGCAACTGGCCGGCAGGCCGGGGAACGAGGTGGTCCTCTTTCGCGTCGGTCGGGCCTACCAGCGGGCGACCGACTGGCATCGCCGCCGACCCCCGTTCGGCACCGACTGGTAGCCACTGGAGAATCAGGTCAGACGAGTTCGATGGGAGGCTGACGTGGAACTTGACGGGCGCGCCGCGCGGGCGGCACAGGCGCGCGCGAACCTGGTCGCGGCCCTCCGCGAGTGCGGGGACCTCGCCGACGCGGTCGAGGAACTCAACGGGACGGACCTGCTCGAGGTGTTGGAATACCTCGACAGCCTGCGGTTCGGCATGGCGGAGTCGAGTCAGTCGTTGCAAGGTGTGCTGAGAGGCTTCGAGGACGCCGCACCCTCAGCGTGACGACGTGACGCCCACCCGGTGGCAAAGGTCGCGCACCGGGCAGTCGGAACAGCGCGGGCGCACGGCCGTGCACCAGTACTTGCCGAAGGGCATCAGCCAGCGGTTGATCGAGATCCACCGTTCCGGCGGCACGATCGCTTCGAGCGCCGTGAGCGTTTGCTCCGGCGTCTTGGTGCGGACAGCCCCCCAGCGGTTGACCACGCGGTGGACGTGGACGTCGACCGAGATGCGCGGCAGGTGGCAGGCAACGCCGAGCGCAAGGTTGGCGCACTTCGGGCCAACCCCGTCGAACGAGCGCAGCACGGCGTCGTCGCACGGCAGGATGCCGCCGAACCGCTCCACCGCGGCCCGCGCGATGGCGAGGATTTGACCGGCCTTGCGGTCGGCAAAGGTCGAACCGGCGATCAGCCGCTCGATTCGGTCAGGGCGCAGATCGGACACGGCGGCCGGGTCCGGCGCGGCCGCGAACAAGCGGCGAACCGCGGGTATCGTGGTCTCGTCGCGCGTTCGCACCGAGACAAGGCACGCCACCACTTGCTCGAAGACCGAGTGTCGTCCCTCGTCCGCGAGCCGGAACATGGCCGGCGGCGGCAGGGTCGCCGCCAGAGCAGCGATCCGATCGAGCGCTTCCGCGACCGGGAACGGCGGGCTCGGCCAGCGCTCGACCCGGTTGCCCACAGGATCAGGAGGTTGCCGAGGCGCGCCGCGCCTCCTTCCAGAGCTTGAGGGCGGCCGGCACGATCGACAGCACGAGGATCAGGAGGACGACCACGATCATCACCTTCTCGGCCTGCTCGGCGGGCACCAACTGGCCGAGGAAGAACCCGGCGAGCGGCACGCCAACAGCCCAGAGGAGCGCTCCCACCACGTTGTAGACGACGAACGAAGGGTAGCGGAGGGAGCTCATGCCGGCGACCACCGGCGTGAAGGTGCGCACGATCGGAATGAACCGGGCCAAGATCACCGACTTGCCGCCGTGCTCGGCGAAGAACGCCTCCGACTTGCGGAGATGGTCCGGCTTGAAGTACCGCGACTCCGGCTTGGTGAACAACTGCGGCCCGAACCGCTGGCCGACGCTGTAGCCGACCGAGTCTCCGATCACCGCCGCGACGAAACAGCCGAGGACCACGATCGCGATGTTGAAGTGGCCCTGCGAGGCCAGGAAGCCGGCGGTGAAGAGCAGGCTGTCGCCCGGGAGGAAGAAGCCGATCAGCAGGCCGGTCTCGGCGAACACGATCGCGAACAGGCCGAGGTAGCCGACCGTTCGCAGCAGCATCTCGAGGTCGAATCCGAACATGGGGCCTCGTTCTGTCGCGGGCGGTGAGCGGCCGGTCCGCCCCCCTCTCGATTGCTGCCGAGTATACGCAGGCTCAGCCGGTTGCCGGCGCGACGGGCCCCGCCCCGCCGAACAGGTCGTGCCAGAGCAACCGGGCCGCCCATGCCCGGTTCGGCCGCCAGCGGTGGGCGAGACGGTCAAGCTCGCGCATGGTCAAGTCGGGTTGACCGTAGGCCACCCGGGCGGCCCGCAGCAACGCGACATCGCCGGACGGATGGGCGTCGGGGTCCGCGAGACCCCAGAGACGCGCCGCGGCCACGCTCCACGGGCCGACGCCCGGCGTGGCCAGCATCAGCCGGTCCTGCTCCCGCGGATCCGTGCCGGAGTCCCACATGTCAGGGTACTCGACCCACAACCGGGCGACGCGAATCAGCGTCTCGCACCGCATGCGGGTGAGACCGGTCGTCCGCAACGCCTCGACCGAGTCTGACGCGAGGTCGACCGCCGTCGGCAGCGGCCACAAGGTGCGGCCCCCGAGGCAGAGGCCGGGATGATGCCGCGCGGCCACTCGCGCCAGCATGGTCGCGCCGGAGGCCACGGTGACCCCTTGGCCGGCGACCGCGGAGAGCATCCCCTCCCACAGCCCGCCGTCGGCGAACGGCCGCAGGTCGGCGTGCTCGGCGGCCAGCGCGCTCACGACCGGGTCGTCGAACGCGGGCACCGTCTGCCCGACACCGAGCACGTCCGCTAGCCAAACGAGGTCGTCGTCCGCCTCGGCGGTCCCTTCGATCTCCAGTTGCGTCGGACGCGACTGGCGCACGGAGCGCCAGACGACAACGCTGCCGCTCCAGCCGACCCAATGCAGCCGGTCGCCGGCCCAGTGCACGCTCGGCCAGCGCCCCTTCCCCCACGCCACCGGACCCGCGGACTTGCTCAGGCTGAACGGGACGCCCACGTTGACGGATCGACTGGGCGCGGTCGGGGGCGTTGCAATGGTCTTAGAATCCATGGGATATGTTGCTCTCCAGCGCGTCTCCGGCAACGTTCGCCCGAGCGTACAATGCCGTCCGGCCCGGACGCCTGCGGCCGACGAGTTCGCCTCAACGCCGAAGCGGGTGTGCGCCGGACCATGACCGACACCGAGGACGCCCTGCTGCCCTCGACCACGCTCGGCGTTGCCGAGCCCGACGGCGGGGTCGAGTCACTGGTCGAGACAAGCGACACGCCGCGCGACGGGGCGCTCAGCGCCTTCCAGTCGCGAGAGTTCCTCCTCTTCTGGATCTCCCTCTCGCTCTCCCTGACCGGCGTCTGGCTCCGAGTCACGGCCCAAGGCTGGCTGGTCTACAACCTGACCAGCAACGCATTCCTGCTCGGCTTGGTCAGTTTCTTCCAGGCGGCACCGGTGCTGATCGCCTCGCCAATCGCTGGCGCGCTCCTCGACCGCGTCGACCGGCGGAAGGTGCTGCTGGTCGTTCAGGTCATCGTCTCGATCGCCACGTTTCTGCTGGCGACGCTGGTCGCCACCGGCCACGTCCAGGTGTGGCACATCATGGTCATCGCGGTCGTCGTCGGCACCTGCTCGGGGTTCGACTGGCCGGCTCGCCTGTCGCTGGTTCCGGCGCTGGTCAAGCCGTCGCAGTTGCAGAGCGCGGTGGCGCTCAACTCGGCCGCGTTCAACGGGTCGCGCGTGATCGGCCCGATCGCCGCCGGCTTCCTGATCGCGGCGGTCGGCGCGGCGGCCTGCTTCTACCTGAACGCCATGATGTACCTCCCGTTCATCGTGGTCCTCGCCACCCTGACGATCGACCGGGCCTCCGCCAGCAAGGCGCGCACGAGCTCGCCGATGGAGGACCTGGTCGAGGGCTATCGGTACATCTGGCGAACGCCGACGATCCGCAGTTTGCTCTCAGTCGACATCGTGCCGCTCACCTTCGGCATCGCCTACTTCACGCTCGCCCCAGCGGTCGCGCGCAGCGTGCTCGGCCTCGACAGCGAGGGACTCGGCGGTTTGCTCGCAGCCAACGGCGTCGGCTATCTCGGCGGCACGGTCCTCGTCGCTCTGATGAGCGGCATCCGTCGGCGCGGCCGGATCGTCGTCTACGGCGTCGCCATCTACGCCGTCCTCATCGTCGCCTTCGCCCTTTCCAGCAACCCGATGCTCTCCGGCGGTCTCCTCTTCCTGATCGGACTCACGGTCGCGACCTACGGCGTGATGAACGACACGCTGCTGCAAACCAAGGTCGACGACGACTATCGCGGCCGGGTGCTGGCGGTCTACTCGATGTTCTGGGGCCTGACGCCGATCGGCTCGCTCGAGGCTGGCATTCTGGCGAACGCGATCGGCGTCCAGCACGCGCTCGCGATCAACGGCCTGATCGTGCTGCTCTACGCCCCGTTCCTCTGGTTCAAGACGCCGCTGCGGCAGATCGACTGAACCCGCACGATCTCACAGGCCCAGCAGCAGGCGGGCGGTCATGAAGTAGATGACCAGCCCGGTGCCGTCGACGAGCGTGGCGATCATCGGGGCCGAGACCACCGCCGGGTCGATCCCGAGCTTCCGCAGCACCAGCGGCAGGACCGAGGCGACGCTCGCGGACCAGAGCGTGATCAGCGAGATGGAGATCGCCACCACCCAGCCGACGCGCAGGCCGACGCCGAGCATCTGCGTCCGTCCGAACGCCACCACCGCCATCGTCAGCCCGAGGATGATGCCGACCGTGAACTCCTTCGCCAGCACCCACCAGACGTCCCGCAGGCGGACCTCGCCGACCGCGAGGGCGCGGACCAGCGTCGTCGTCACCTGACTGCCGACATTGCCGCCGGTGCCGATCAGCAAGGGGATGAAGTACGAGAGCGCCACGACCTGCGAGATCTCGTCGCTGAAGGCCCGGAGCACGGTCCCGGTGTAGGCCTCCGCCGCGAACAGCACCAGCAGCCAGACCACGCGCCTGCGCACCAGCAAGGAGACGCCGGCCCGACGGTACGGAACCTCCAACGGCTGCGAGCCGCCGAGCCGCTCGATGTCCTCGGTGGCCTCCTCCTCGAGCACCTCGGACACGTCGTCTTGGGTGATGATCCCGACCAGCCGGTTGTCGGCGTCGACCACCGGCAGCGCCAGCAGGCGATGGTCGACGAGCAGCTGCGCGGCCACCTCCTGGTCGGTGGTGTCCCGCACGGTCGTCGGGTTGGCGATCATCGCCCGCGTCACCGGCTCGTCCCGCCGCGACAGCACGAGCTCGCGCAGGGAGAGCACCCCCATCAACCGCTCGTCGGCGTCGATCACGTAGACGTAGTAGATCGTCTCGGCCTCGCCCGCGAGCTGGCTGAGCGCCGCCAGGGCCTCGCCGGTCGTCAGACTCGGGGAGACGGCGACGAAGGCCGGCGTCATGATGCTGCCGGCCGTGTCGGGCGGGTACGACATCAGGTCGCGGATCTCTGCGGCGTCGGCCGGCTCCATCCGGACCAGGAGTTCCTCCGCCTCGACCGGGGTCAGTTCCTCGATCACGTCGGTGGCGTCGTCCGGGTGCATCGCCTCCAGGACGTCGGCGGCGTCCCCTTGGCTCAGCGAACGGACGATGATCGCCGTCTCGGCCGGCTCCAGGAAGCCGAGCACGTCGCGCACCTCGTCGTCGGGCATCGCCCGCAGCAGCGCGGCGACCTCCGCCGCCCCGAGCGTGGGCAGCACCTCCGCCATGACCGCCGGGCCCGCGCCGACGGCCAGTTCGGCGAGACCCGCCGCCGACCCGCCCCGGACCGCCGAGCGGATCCGGTCGCCCCATGGCTCACCCTGCGGCTCGTCCTCCATCGGACCGCCTCCCCGTGTCTCTTCCCTCGCCCACCCGGCCCGTCGCTCGCCGGTTCGCCGTCGGCGGCGCGCACACCCTACGATACGCTGCGTGACCATCCCGGACCCGGCTGCCACGCAATCCGGATCGAGACTAGCCGTAGTCGTTGCCGACGCCGTCGCATCCGCGGTCGGCGCAGCGCTGTCGACTGTCGCCACCCCCGCTGAGGATCGCGGCCGCGCACGCATCGTTGTGCCGCGAGGCCCGTCCGACGAACTGCTCGCAGCGGCTGTCAGGGCCGTTCGGGCCCGCGATCGGGCGAGCGGCATGCCGGAGGGCACCGCTGTGCTGCGGTCACCCGGCCGGGTGGGAGCGCTAGCGGCGCTGGCCCGCGAATCGTGGACTTCCGTGCCGTTGGGTGCGGGGGCCGAGCGATTTGACCAAGCCCGCCTTCCGAGCGAACTCCTGCGGTCGAACCTGACGGTGGTTACCCTTCTCCCCCCGCTCGGAACCGACATCGAGCGCCCGGTGGCGCTGCTCGCCCGATTCGCCGATCCCAGGCAGATCGCCGCCGCCCAATTGCACGATTTCGACGCCGGGGCCTTCGCTGAATTGGCCTCGCCTTTGCCAACTGGCCTTCTGCTCCTCGTCGGGCGCGTCGGTGGTTACATCGTGGCCGCCGCAACTCGGGACCTGCTCGCGGCCGAGTTGGCATGGGAGGCGTTCCGGGAGCTCGCGCGCGACACTGCCGGGCCGGTCGCCTGGCAGGCACCTGTCGTCCAGCGCCTCGCCCAACTCGACCCTCGCGCTCGGCATCCGGACGAACTCGACCTCGAGGTTCGCTCGCTCGATCTAGCCTGCGAGCAGGTTGCCGGCAAACTTCGGTCGTGGCTGGAAATGAGGCTCGGCATCCCCGAGTCCCTGGCCAGAGGCAAGACGGTGCCGAGCACTTCCGCCGCGGGTTGACGACAACGGATTCAGGGCCGCCACGCGCCACAGTCATTGCCCACGACGTCGGCTTCCGCCGGTCCCCGGCGGATATACTGAGATCGACATGCCATCCTCGAATCGCCCCGACTTCAGCAATCGACTCCGTGCCCTCGCCGCCTCGCCCGGCGTCTACCTGATGAAGGACGCCGACGGCGGCATCCTGTACGTCGGGAAGGCGGCGCGCCTGCGGGACCGGGTTCGCTCCTACTTCGCCAGCCCGCGCGGACACGACGCCAAGACGCGCGAGCTGGTGCGCCACATCGCCGACTTCGACGTGATCCGCACCGATACGGCGACCGAGGCGCTGATCCTCGAGAACGAACTGATCAAGCGGCACCAGCCGAAGTACAACGTCATGCTGAAGGACAGCAAGACGTACCCGTACCTGAAGATCACGGCCGAGGAGTGGCCCCGGGTGATTCTCACCCGCCGGATCGTCAAGGACGGCGGCCGCTACTTCGGCCCGTACACCTCCGCCGGTGCCGCCTACCGGACGCTGAACCTGCTCAACCGCCTCTTCCCCTACCGCAAGTGCGACAAGAAGATCACCGGCCACGACGACGTCTGCCTCTACTACCACCTCCACCAGTGCAGCGCGCCGTGCATCGGCGCGGTCGACCACGCCACCTACATGGAGTCGCTCGAACAGACCGCGCTCTTCCTCGAGGGCAACGCCGACGCCGTCGTCGCCCCGCTCGAGGAGGAGATGGCCCAGGCCGCGGACGCGTGGAACTTCGAGCGGGCCGCCGAGCTGCGCGACCGCCTGCAGGCAATCCGGCACGTCATCGAACGACAGAAGATCGTCAGCCCGAACGGCACCAACGCCGACGTGGTCGCGGTCGCGAAGGGCGCCGGGGGCGACGCCGGCGTCCAGGTCGGCTTCCTGCGCAACGGGAAGTTGCTCGGCTCCGAGTTCTTCCCGATGCGCACCCGGGTCGAGGACCCCGAGTCGGAGATCGTCTCCGGCTTCATCGGCCAGTTCTACGCCGAGGCGGCGATGGTGCCGCCGCTGATCCTCGTCGGCGACGCCTTGCCGGAGGGCGAGATCGAGATCCTCGGTGAGTGGCTCGCCGAGCGCCGCGGCGGCAAGGTCGAGATCGTCCGGCCGCAGCGTGGCGAGAAGCGCCAACTGGTCCAGATGGTTGCCAAGAGCGCGGCCGAGAACCTGGAGCAGAGCCGAATCAAGTTCCTGACGGACGAGCAGCGGATGACCGCGGCGATGTCGGAACTGGCCGACGCCCTCGAGCTGCCGCGCCTGCCGCGCCGCATCGAGTGCTTCGACATCTCGAATCTGCAGGGCACGAACACCGTCGCCAGCATGGTCGTCTTCGAGGACGGCCGGCCGGCGAAGCGCGAGTACCGGCGGTTCACGATCAAGACCGTCGAGGGCAGCAACGACTTCGCCTCGATGCACGAGGTCATCCAGCGGCGATTCCGGCGGGCGGCCGAGGCTGCGGCGGACGGCGACGAACAGGGAAAGTGGGCCGCCCTCCCCGACTTGGTGATCGTCGACGGCGGGAAGGGCCAACTCGGGGCGGCGCTGGACGCGCTGGCCGAGGTCGGCTGGGACGGGCAGGCCATCGTCTCCCTCGCCAAGGAGAACGAGGAGATCTTCGTTCCCGGCCAGCCGTTCCCGGTGGTGCTGCCGCGCGACTCGCAGGCGCTCTTCCTCGTGCAGCGGATCCGCGACGAGGCTCACCGGTTCGCGATCACCTTCCACCGGGAGCGAAGGTCGAAGGCGGCGGTCCACTCCCGGCTCGACGACGTGCCGGGCATCGGGCCGAAGAAGAAGCAAGCCCTCCTCAAGGCGTTCGGGTCGCTGAAGGCGATCAAGGAGGCGACCGCTGACGAGCTCGGCAACGTGCCCGGCATCTCCCCGGCCCTGGTCGAGCAGATCAAGGCGACTCTGTGACGCCAATCACAGCCGGCGGACCGCTGGTCCTTCCGGCTGACGACCCAGCAGCGATCGCGCTGGCGATCGAGCGACTGGCGTCGGGAGGAGTCGTCGCGGTCCCGACCGACACGGTGTACGGCATCGCCGCGTCGCTTGCCGCCCCGTCCGCCCTACGCCGAATCTTCGAGATCAAGGGGCGCTCCACGCTGAAGTCGCTGCCGGTTCTCGTCGCCGGCGACGAACAGGTCGCACGGGTCGCCATGGCCGCACCGCCAGATCTTCTCGCGTTGGCGCGCCGTTACTGGCCCGGCCCGTTGACCCTGGTGCTGCCTGCCGAGCCCGATCTTCCCGCGGAGGTTGTCGCAGTCGACGCGGCGGGCAGACGCACGGTTGGCGTGCGCGTGCCCGACCACGCTTGGACTCGCCGGCTGATCGTCGGGGCCGGCGGGGCGTTGGCCGTCACCAGCGCCAACCGCAGCGGTGAGCCCGAGTCGCGATCGGTCGCCGAAGTGGTGGCGGCCTGTCCCACGGTGGACTTGGTCCTCGACGACGGTCCGAGCCCGGGCGGCCTGCCGTCGTCGGTCGTCGCGGCTCTCGATGGCGGCTTGCAGGTGCTGCGCGAGGGGGCGATCCCGGCCGAGGTACTGCAGCGGTGTTGGCAGGACGTCACCGGCCGGTCCTGAGCGACGGCTGGCGGGCAACGGCACTTCCGGCTAGCATGGGTCGATTGATGTCGGAGTCGGGAGCGCAGCAGCGATGACCGAGCCAACGCGGGAGCCGGAACGGCGATTCCGCCTCGGAAGACGGCACCCGGCTGAGCAGGCAATGCTCACCGAGTCGAGCGAACTCGAAGAGACCGCCGACGACGCCCTCCCCGAGAACACCCGGCCCGACCTCGGCCCCCCCGCGCCGGGCGTGCAGCCGGTCGAGCAGCCGGGCAGCGGCCTCGGGATGATCGTCAGCATCGCCGTCACCGCCGTGGTGTTCATCCTCGCCATCTACGCCACGGGCCAGCCCACCCCGAACCGGATCCCCCTCCTCCAAACCACCAACCCCCTCTTCTGGATCGTCGCCGCCCTCGCGGTGCTGGCGGCGGGCGCAGGCTCGGAGTACGCCGAGCGGACGGCCTCCCGGCAGTTGGCGACGTACGGCCGCGGCCGGCCCGAGGGCGCGCCGGCGACGTCGTGGATCGTGCCGAGCATCGCGACCCTCGCCGCGATCATGCTGGTCGCGACCTACCACAACGCCGTCATGCTGGTGGTGGGTCCGCTGGTCGCCTTCTTCGGCAGCTTCGGCGCGTTGCTGGCGCGGGACCTGATCGACGACGCCAGCGACAACGCCCTGCGCAGCGCGGCCACCATCCACACGGTCGTCGTGCTGGCGATCGCCTTCCTCGCCTTCAGCGCGGTCTACCTCAACAAGATGGCAACGCCGATCACCGCGATCATGGTCGGGCTGATCGGCGGCCTCCTGATGCTGGAGACGTTCGAGCGGAGCGACGCCCCGACCGGGCAGCGCGTCCTCTACTCGCTGATCGTCGGCATCGTGCTGGCGCAGGCCGCCGCCGCCTTGATGTGGTGGCCGACCCACGGTTGGACCGGCGGCGCGGTGCTGCTCGTCTGCTTCTACCTTGCCTCCGGCATCGTCCTCTCCTTCGTGCGGCACGGCTGGGTGCGCACTCGCGACATGCTCGAGTTCGGGGCAGTCAGTCTGATCGCCCTGCTCTTCTTGGCGGTGACCGCCTGATGGCACGACCGGCCGATGCGTCAGGCAGTCAGTCCGAGAAGGAACTGCACCGGCTCCTGACCGAACTCGACAGTTGCGAGGAACTGCTCGAACTGATGGACGAACTCGGCCTTGACACCCGCGAAGCCGTCGAATCCCGCGTCGAGACGCTCCACCGGACCATCGACGCCTGGGAGACCGCTTGAGCGCCCGGCATCGTCCCCGGGGCGCGGCCTCGCGCCCGCTCTGATGCGCGACCTCTTCGACGACCAGCGCGAACGCCAGCTCCGTCGGCACGCGCCGCTCGCCGCCCGCATGCGGCCCGACCGCCTCGACGACGTCGTCGGCCATTCGGACGTGATCGGGCCCGGCACGTTGCTGCGGCGGGCGATCGAGCAGGACCGACTCTCGTCGATCATCCTCTGGGGCCCGCCGGGATCCGGCAAGACGACGATTGCCCGACTCATCGCCACCACCACCCGGGCCCGCTTCTCCTCCGTCAGCGCGGTCACCGCCGGGGTCGCCGACCTGCGGGCGGTCATCCGCGAAGCCACCGAACGGCTCGGCATGCACGGGCAGCGCACGGTCCTCTTCATCGACGAGATCCACCGCTTCAACAAGGCGCAGCAGGACGCGATCCTGCCGCAGGTCGAGGACGGCACGGTCATCCTGATCGGGGCGACGACCGAGAACCCGTCGTTCGAGGTGAACGCCCCGCTCCTGTCGCGGTCGCGTGTCGTTCGCCTCGAGTCGCTCGCCGACGAGGACGTTCGCCGGCTGGTCGAGCGCGCCCTGGCCGATCGCGAGCGTGGCATCGGGTATGCCGAGTTGACCATCGAACCGGACGCCGTCGATCTCCTCGTCAACCTCGCCAACGGGGACGCCCGGTTCGCCCTGAACACCCTCGACTACGCGGCGGCCGGAACCGACCAGGGCGGGACGATCACCGCCTCGCTGGTCGGGCAGGCTGCCCAGCGCCGCGCCGCCACCTACGACCGGGCCGGGGACGACCATTTCGACGCCATCTCGGCCCTGCACAAGACGCTCCGCGGCTCGGACCCCCAAGCCGCCCTCTACTGGCTCGCACGCATGCTCGAGCGCGGCGACGACCCTCTCTACATCGCCCGGCGGCTGGTCCGGTTCGCGTCCGAGGACGTCGGTCTCGCCGATCCTCACGCACTGCCGCTGGCCGTTGCGGCGCAGCAGGCCGTGCATTTCATCGGGCTGCCGGAAGGAGCACTGGCCCTGGCCGAACTGACGGTCTACCTCGCGCTCGCGCCGAAGAGCAACGCCGTCTACCGAGCCTACGGCGCGGCCCGGGACGACGTCGAGCAGACGCGCAACGACCCGGTGCCGGTCCACCTGCGCAACGCGCCGACGCGCCTGATGAAGGACCTCGGGTTCGGCGCGGGGTACCGCTACGCGCACGACTTCGAGGGCGGCGTGGTGGGGCAGCAGAACCTGCCGGATCGGCTTGGCCAGCCGTCGTACTACCAGCCGACCGACCGCGGGTTCGAGCGGGAGTTGACCGAGCGGATGCGCAAGATCACCGAGATCTACAGTAAGACCGAGGACTCGGAGTCATGACCCCGCGACGCAAGGACGACCGCGCCGCGGACGCGTTGCGGCCGTTGGCGATCTCGCCCGACGCGGTCCCCAACGCCGAGGGGTCCGCCCTGATCACCTTGGGCGACACCCACGTGCTTTGCGCCGCGACGGTCGAGGAGCGAGTGCCTCGCTGGCTGGCGGGCAAAGGGGGAGGCTGGGTCACCGCCGAGTACAGCATGCTGCCCCGCGCCACCAAGGAGCGGACGCCGCGCGAGGCCACGCTCGGCAAGCAAGGCGGTCGGACCGTGGAGATTCAGCGCCTGATCGGGCGCTCGCTCCGCGCCGCGGTCGACCTGAGGGCCCTCGGGGAGCGGCAGATCATCGTTGACTGCGACGTGCTCCGCGCCGACGGCGGAACACGATGCGCGTCAATCAGCGGGGCGTACGTCGCGCTCGCTCTGGCGTTGCACCGGCTTCGACGCGATCGTTCGATCAAGAAGGATCCGCTGGCCGCCGCGGTGGCCGCCGTCAGCGTCGGCATCCACAACGGCGTGCCGATCCTCGACCTCGACTACGCCGAGGACTCCAAGGCCGACGCCGACGTCAACGTGGTGATGACGGACGCGCACCGCTTCGTCGAAGTTCAGGGCACGGCCGAGGGCGCGCCGTTCAGCGACGCCGAACTCTCCGACATGCTGCTGCTCGCGCAACTCGGCCTCGACCAGATCTTCCGAGTCCAGCGCGAGGCGATTCTCGCCGGCACCAGTTGACCGCGGTCAGACCACCGTCCTCGTCACGTCGATCATCGCTCGCTTGAGCGCATCGGACTCCTCGGCCGTCCCCGCCGTGATCCTAAGATGGCGGTCAAACGCGGCACCCTGCGGCAGGTGGACCGCGATCCCCCGAGCGCGCAGTTCCCGGGCAACCACATCTCGACTCGACAACTCGATGCGGGCCAGCAGGAAGTTGGACATCGTCGGCATCGGCTGCACCAGACTCAGCTTGCGCAGCGTGCGGAACAGCCGCGAGCGGTCTTCCCTTGCCCTCCGAATCAGCATCTGGCAGCCGACCGGGTCGTCGAGCGTGGCAACTGCGGCAGCCAAGCCACCCCCGGAGGCCTCTCCCGGGAGCACGTCCGCCACCCGTTCCAGCAGCGAGGGGCGGGCGACCGCGTACGCCAGCGGGAAGGCGTCGAGCGCGGCCCAGTTCTGGAGCGACTGCACCACGACGACGTTGTCGAGTTCCCTGACGTAAGGCAGAAGGCTCCTGCCCCCGTACCCGCCGTGCTGCTCGTCGACGACGACGGTCGCGAAGGCCCGTGCCAGACGCACCAGCGCTTGGCCCGGCAGCACCGTGCCGGATGGGTCGGACGGCGATCCGACGAAGACCGTGGCAGAGGGCGGCAACGCCTCGAGGATGTCAGGTTCCGCTGCCACCGCATGCCTGAGGTCGCGCGGCAACACGAGCGCGGAACGACCGATTCGCTGCGCGCTGCGTGCGATTCCGAAGTCGCCGGGGTCGAATCGGACGAGTTCTTCGGATCGGTTCGCATTGAGCATCAGAGCCGTGACCAGATGCTCGGGCCGATCGGCAAAGAGGAACCATTCCGGCGGCAACCCGGTTCGGGTCGAGAGCTGCTGTCGCAGTCGGGCCGCGAGAGCTGGCGGATACGGGTTCGACCCGCCAGCGGCCACGGCCTCGTAGACGGTCAGGAGCGGACCGCGACGGTTCACCGGCAGGTCGAGCCGCAACACGCCTCCACCCGCGGCCCCGCGCACGCCGGCCGCCAGCGAACTGCTCATCGTGCGCCCTTGGCGAGGGCGACGGCACCCGCATCCGGCTCGACGACCCCCTCCGGCCCGACGTGAAAGAGCCGGATGCCGTTCGTGACCGGAAGCGCCACGTTGCGAACTGGAACTCCGCCATGCGTCGCCCCGATCTCGTTGCCCAAGTGGGCATGACCGTGAATGGCCAGTGCGACCCCGTGGCGGTCGATGACGCGGCCGAGTTCGCTGTTGCCGAGCATCCAATACTTGGCGAGCGGTTCCCGCCCGAGCGTGGTCGGCGTCGGCGAGAAATGGGTGACGACCAAGCGCGCGTTGGATTCGAGCGCGGCCAGGCAGATTTCAAGCCGCTCCGTCTCGCGCTTGGAGCGAATCGCCAGCGCTTTCATCGCGCGCCCGGGGAACCGCTCAGGGCCGGCCTCCGGCCAAAAGCCCCCGCCGCAGCCACTGGTCCCGACAATGCCCAGACGGAACCCGTTGTCGCCCGCGACCACCAGCGACTCGCCGTCGAGCAACTGGATGCCGCCCCGCGTCAGGATCCGACGAAACGCGACCCGCCGCCGCGTGCGGAGATCGTGGTTCCCCAGCACGGCGACGATCGGAATCCGGGCGTCGGAGAGGAACTCGACCGCGGCGTCGAGCTCGGTCAGCAAGCCGCTGTCGGTGATGTCCCCGGCGACGACCAGCAAGTCGGCCTGCCCGCGCAGGTCCGGCAGCGGGTCCAGGCGAACTGGGCGTCCGAACGCGCTGACATGCAGGTCGCCAGTGGCGGCGATCCGCGCGAACCCCGACGCAACGGCCGAACGGCGGATCGGCATGGGATGGCAGGTGACAGAAGGCTCCATACGAGACGGAATCCTAGCCTATGCCCGGACCGCCCAACCCCTACCTTCGTCGCATCCGTCCCACCGTGCCGATCGCCGCGTCGCGGCCCGGGCCGCCTGAGATATCATCCCGCGCGTGAGCGATCGGATGGGGATCAACCCGCAACCTCTTCGCCGAAACACGGCTCGGACGTCTCGTCGACGACGGGGTTCGATGTTGTTGGCGTTCGTCGTCGCGCTGGCGATGACGATCGTGGGCCTCGGTTCCCCATCGGCGTCGGCCAGCGACGACGCCGCCCGGTTTGCCCCGCTCCCAGTCTCGGGGGTCACGGCCCAGTCGGCCTTCGTGCTCGACAGCAGTGTCGGCACCCCGCTGCTGGCGCTCAACCCCGACGAGCAACGATCCCCTGCCAGCCTGACCAAGCTGATGACCGCGTTGGTCGTGGTCGAGCATGGCGACCTCGAGGCAACGGTCACGATCGCCGAAACCGATCTCGCCTCCGAGTCGGAGTCCCGAGTCGGGCTCGTTGCCGGTGACACCCTGACCGTGCGCGACCTGCTCGCCGGCTTGCTGATCCCCTCCGGGAACGACGCGGCGCGCGCCTTGGCCCGCACCGTCGGCCTCGTGCTCGACCCTTCCGCCGCCGACGCCGAGCAAGCGACGCGGGCCTTTGTCGCGGAGATGAACGCGACCGCGGCCAAGCTCGGAGCGGCCAATACCCACTTCGTCAACCCGACCGGGCTCGACGTGGACGGTCAGCACTCCTCCGCCCGCGACATCGCCATTATCGGCGCGACGGCACTGCAGAACTCGCTGGTTCGCGAGTTCACGTCGACCGTCAGCATGACGCTCAAGTCGACGGCGAATCCGGACGGCTACCCGATCCACACCACCAACGATCTCCTCGTCGACGAGAGTGTCCAAGGCGGCAAGACGGGCACCACGGAGAGTGCCGGCGGCTGCGTCCTCACCTACTTCGAAGAGGGGCGGAACCTGATCATCGCCGTCGTGCTCGGCAGCGCGCTCGAGCATGACGAAGAGGGGAATCCCCACAGTCCTGCCCGCTTCGACGACATGCGCCTGATCATGAGCAACCTCACGGCCGAGTTCCGCTGGGTCAGTCCGGAGGACCGCACCAGTTTCCCCGGGTTGAGCGACGAGCTCTCCGCGTGGGACGCGGTGCTGGCGTCGGACGTCGACGTGCCGGTGCCGACCGACGCCGCGGACCCCGCTCGCTTCCGCCTTGTGCTCGGACCGGCCGCCGCACCGGACAACCCGGTTGGCACCGTGCGATTCTTCTCCGGGCCGGACCTGCTCGCGGAGCAGCCCGTGCTCCAAGGGAAGTGACCCGGAACTCGCCCGTCAGCCCGGAGGTCGCGACGATCGACGCCAGCGAACGACTGCAACGCGTCCTCTCCGCCCGCGGCGTCGAGTCCCGGCGCAAGGCCGAGGACCTCATTCGGGCCGGACGGGTGACGGTCGACGGCGCGACGGTGACCGAACTCGGCACCAAGGTTGATCCCCGGCGCGCCCGCATCACCGTCGACGGTCAGGTCCTCCGGCCGCAACGGCTCCGCTACATCCTGCTGAACAAGCCGATTGGCTACATCACCACCACCGACGACGAACGGGGTCGGCGCACCGTGATGGACTTGGTCAACGTCCCGGAGCGGGTCTACCCGGTCGGCCGTCTCGACCGGGACACGGAGGGGCTCCTCCTCCTGACCAACGACGGCGACGTCGCCAACCGCGTCATGCATCCACGCTACGGATTGGCGAAGGAGTACAACGTCCTCACCGACCGCCGGCCGATTGACCCGGTCATGGAGCGCGTCCGGCGCGGCACCACCATCGACGGCAGGACGGTCGTACCCGAAGAGTTCCGCATCCTGCGAGAGACGCGGGACGGCCCGTTGCTGACGATCACCATCCACGAGGGCACCAAGCACCTCGTGCGGCGGGTCATGGAGCAGGCCGGCATCCGCGTCGTCCGCCTCCGCCGCGTGCGGCTCGGACCGCTCTCGCTGGCCGGCATCCGGGAAGGCACGTACCGGGAACTGACCTCCGGGGAACTGAACTCACTCTTCGAGGCCCTCCGCATCCACGGGGCCGAGGAGCGACCGATCGCGCCGACCGGAGTCAAGACCGGACCGCCGATTCGGCTGCGCGATTCTTCCCGCCCGAAGCCCGTCCGGTCTCCGGACACCCCGAGGCAGGACGGGCCGGCTCAGAAACCAGACGGCGGGCAAGCGCACTCCGGGGCTGCAGCTCATCACCGGAACAGCCTTCCGGAGCAGGACGACCCGCGTCGACGCACGACCGGTGGCAACGACGACGCCAGCCACCGCCAGCGGGGCCCGCGGGACGACGCGCAAGGAGGGCCTCGGCCCGACAATCGGCGCTACGCACGCACGCCTCACGAGGACGACGACCCGCAGATCCCGAGGAAGCGACGACCTGCCAAGAAATCCGCCGCCGAGAAGGCCAATCGCCCTCCGTCGCCGACCAAGGGCGTGGTGCGAGGGCGAGGTCGCAAGATTGACGGAAGCCCGCCACCACCGCCAAAGAAGACCTCTCGCCATCGGAGCAAGTCGTCTCCACCGCGACGACCAGCCCCGCCGCCCGATCCGGCAAGGGCAGACGATGACCGACCATAGCCACGTCGTCGCCATCGACGGCCCGGCTGCGGCCGGCAAGTCAACGGTCGCCCGCCTGCTCGCAGAACGCCTCGGTGCGATGCTGTTCGACACCGGCACGCTCTACCGCGCCCTGACCCTCGCCGCCCAGAGAAACGGGGTGTCCGCCGACGACGGCCCTGCCCTGGCGCGGCTGGCCGAGCAGAGCCATCTCGACATCCTCCCGCCGTCGCAGGGGGACGGCCGGCTCTACGACGTCATGCTCGACGGTGAGGACGTCACCTGGCCGATCCGCGACCCGAGAGTCGAGGCGAACGTCTCCGAGGTGGCGGCGCACCAGGCCGTGCGTGACGCCCTGCTCCCGGCCCAGCGGCGAATCGCCACCGGCCGGGTGGTCATCGTCGGCCGCGACATCGGCTCGGTGGTGGTTCCCGACGCGTCGGTCAAGGTCTTCCTCGAGGCGAGCGTCGAGGAGCGGGCTCGCCGCCGCTATCGGGAACTGGTTCAGCGTGGCCAGCAGCCTGACTTCGAGAACGTCCTGCGCGACTTGCGCGCCCGCGACGAGATCGACTCCACGAGAAGCGCGTCCCCCCTTCGGGTTCCCACCGGCGCCTTCGTGCTGGCCACCGACGGGATGACCGTCGACGAGGTGGTCGACCGACTGGAGGCCGTGGTTCGCGAGACTTGGTCGAGTCTGGCCGCCGCGCCGATCGCGTCGAGGCCATGACCAAGGACCCGCCCGGAGCCGAGTGGCGCGACGGGCATCGCCGATGGCCGGCGGTGATGGCCGCTCAGCGGGTTGTCGACCCGAGCCTCCGGGCCGTGGCGGGGCTGACGGTGCGCGGAGGGGAGAACGTCCCCAGGACCGGCCCGCTGCTCGTCGTCGCGAACCATGTCCACAATGCCGACACCGTGCTGCTCTGGCTCGCCGTGAACCGTGCCCTGCACTTCATGGGAAAGCAGGAACTGTTCGACGTTCCGGTCCTCGGGTCACTGATTCGCGCGCTGGGTGGCTTTCCAGTTGACCGGGGAGCCGCGGACCGCTCGGCGATCCGCACCGCCGAGGAACGCCTCGCCCTCGGCTACGCCGTGGCCATGTTCCCCGAGGGGACCCGGTCGCCGACCGGCCGGCTCCAAGCCGGTCATCCCGGGGCCGGCCTGATCGCGCTGCGCAGCCGTGCGCCAATTCTGCCCGTCGGGATCAGTGGCACCCGCCGCTTTCCCTTCGGGCGCTCCGGTGAGAACACGGGCAACCCGCGCTTCGGGCGCGGGCACGCGGTGGTCACCGTCGGAAAACCGTTCAACCTTCCGGACGAAATCGTCAAGCAGCGGGGGGCTGCTGCCGCCGCAACCGCCCTGATGATGACGGAAATCAGCAAGCTGCTTCCGCCGGACCAGCGCGGTGACGAGACCGAAGACGAGTCCGCGGCCTCCGCCGCCCAGACTCCGGGCCGCTAGCTGTCCTCGAGCTCGAACTCCTCGCCCCAGATCAGCTCGCGGCCGGCGATCTCGACCACGTCGCCCGCCTCGACGCCACGCCGCTCAAGCTCCCGGTTGATGCCGCTGCGGTCGAGCACTCGCTGGTACCGCTCGGCGGAGTCGGGGTTGTCGAAGTTCGTCATCCGGGTGAAGCGCTCGATGCCGACGCCCGTCACCGACCAGAGGCCCGGGGCGACCGTGTGCACCTGCCACGCCCGCTCGTCGGTGTTGTCGATGGTGTACACCCTGCGCTCTCGCTGGACCGGCTTCTCGGCCTCCAGGCGCTCGATCTCGCGCAGTTCGGTACCGACGGCGTTCATCAGCTCAGGGACGCCCTCACCCGTTGCGGCCGAGAGGTCGAAGGTGCGGAATCCCTCGGCCCCGAGCACCGACCGCAGGTGCGGCAGGCGGTCGCGCGCCTCGACGAGGTCGACCTTGTTCAGGGCGACGAGCATCGGCTTCGAAGCCAGGTCGGCGTGGTAGTCGCGCAGTTCCTCGTTGATCGTCCGGAAGTCTGCGAGCGGATCACGCCCCTCCAGACCGCCGGAGGCATCGAGGACGTGGACCAGCAGACGGGTTCGCCGCACATGGCGTAGGAACTCGTGCCCGAGCCCCGCGCCCTCGGCTGCCCCCTCGATCAGGCCGGGGATGTCGGCCAACACGAACGTCTGGCCGGCGGACCCGCCCAGCTCGACGACGCCGAGGTTCGGCTCGAGGGTCGTGAACGGGTAGGAAGCAATCTTCGGCCGGGCCCGCGTCGCGGCCGACAGCAACGTCGACTTGCCGGCGTTCGGCAACCCGACCAGGCCGACATCGGCGATCAGCTGCAGCTCCATCCGCAGCCAGCGCTCGTCGCCCGGCTCGCCGAGCTCGGCGGTGCGCGGCGCTTGCCGGACCGACGTCTTGAAATGCACGTTGCCAAGCCCGCCGCGGCCTCCCTTGGCGACGATCACCTCGTCCCCGGGCAGCACGAGATCGGCGATCAGCTGGTCGGTGCCATCGTCCCAGACGAGCGTCCCGGGCGGCACCTCCACGTACAGGGTCTTGCCCGACGGACCGTGTCGCTGCTGGCTGCGGCCCGGCCCGCCGCTGTCGGCGCGGAACTGGGCCGTGTACTGGAACTGGGTCAGACTGGTCAGACTCTGGCGGACCCGCAGTCGGACGTCCCCACCGCGGCCGCCGTCGCCGCCGTCCGGCCCGCCGCGCGGGATGTACTTCTCCCGACGGAACGAGGACGACCCGTTGCCGCCGTCACCGCCCTTGACGAAGATGCGAGCGCGATCGACGAGCACGACGTCACCTCAGGCGCGACGCACCGGCCGCGATCGACCGGTGCCCCGTGCAGGCTAGCGAGTGGCACGTGGTCTCCGCAACCAAGCACGGTCGTGGGCCCCGCTACTCGAGGTAGTCCTTGAGCTTCTTGGAGCGGCTCGGGTGGCGCAGCTTCCGCAGCGCCTTGGCCTCGATCTGCCGAATGCGCTCCCGCGTCACCCCGAACGCTTTCCCCACCTCCTCGAGCGTCCGGCTCCGACCGTCCTCCAGCCCGAACCGCATCGCCAGCACCTGCCGCTCTCGCTCAGAAAGCGTGCCCAGCACGTCCTCCATCTGCTCCTTCAGCATCTGGCGGGACGCGGCGTCGGCCGGCGCGAGAATCTTGGTGTCCTCGATGAACTCCCCGAGGTTGCTGTCCTCTTCCTCGCCGATCGGCATCTCGAGCGAGACCGGTTCCTGCGAGATCTTGACGATCTCGCGCACCCGCTCCGGATCGAGCTGCATCTCCGCCCCGATCTCCTCCGAGGTCGGTTCGCGCCCGAGTTCCTGCTGCAACCGACGCGAGGTCCGGATCAGCCGGTTGATCGTCTCCACCATGTGGACCGGAATCCGAATCGTCCGCGCTTGGTCAGCGATCGCGCGGGTGATCGCCTGTCGGATCCACCACGTCGCGTAGGTGCTGAACTTGAACCCCTTGTGGTGCTGGAACTTCTCGACCGCGCGGATCAGCCCGAGATTCCCCTCCTGGATCAGGTCGAGCATCGACATGCCGCGACCGACGTACTTCTTGGCGACCGAGACGACGAGCCGCAGGTTCGCCTCGGTCAGGCCAACCTTCGCCCGCGAGCCGAACTCGATGTAGTCGTCCCAGCGCTTGCGCAGACGGTCGCCCATCTCGCCCAGCGCCGACTCGACCTGCGACTCCTCGGGCCACGTGCCGACGTCGCGGATCATGTTCTGCACCGCCAGCGGCAGCAGGTCCCACTCGACGACGCGCAGGCGCAACGACTCCTCGAGTTCGTCCAGGCCGCAGCCAATGGTGGCCGCGACCTGCTGAGGGACGCCGTCCGGGAGATTGGGCAGCGGCAGCACCCGCTGGAGGCAGACCGATCGCGGCGGCAGGGATCGGCCCGGTCCGGCAGCGACACACACCCCCTCGACTGCCGCCCAGCCGTCGCGAAACGCCCGAAAGATCGCCATGCCGATGGCCACGGGATCGTCCGACAGACCATCGCGCGCGAGCCCGGAGCGCAGTTGCAGCAGGTACTCACCGCGCTCCATGGCCTTGGCGAGGCCGACCTCCCGCTCGCTGGTCAGCAACGGCACCCGCCCGATCTCGCGCAGGTACATCCGAACCGGGTCGTCGAGACTGATCCCGCCGATGTCGAAATTGACGCTTTGAAGGTCGAGGGACATTGCCTCGTCGGCTTCGGCCGCCAGTCCGTCCGGAATGGTGACGACGGTTGCCAGCGCCGAGCCGAGGTCCGCGAGGACAAGGTCGTCGATGACCTCGATCGACTGCTCCCCCGGCAGCTCGGCGTCGTCGTCCTCGTCCTCGACCAGCTCGTAGTCGGGTGACTCGTCGTCGAGACCGGGAACGCTTGCCTCGGCCGCGTCATCCTCGATGGTGTCGGCGCCGACGATGTCGCTTGCGACCGGAGTTTCGGTCTCGTCCCGCGCCTTCGCCTTCCCGGCTGAGCGCGCCCTCGACGGGCGGATGGTCGAAGACTCCACGATACTTGTCGCCGACATCGACCCCGCCTCGTCTTCCGCGTCGCTCGCTCGGTGTGGCACTAGCGTTCACCTCGGTGGAGATCGCCGCGAGACGGGACCGACGGCGAAATCCGGGTCGGGCACAGCAGCGCGCCCCGACCCCGAATTGATCCTGGTCTGCCAACTTCAACGGCCATGGGACGGGGCTCAGGGTCGGGGCGACCGGCGGCGCCACTCGCCGCTCGGATCGCGGGACGGATGCCGCTGACTGACGGCGGGAATCGCGCAACGCTACTACGCATCCGTCCGCGGTCGCAACCGAGCCGTTCCGTCACGTGCCGACTCCGTCCGGCAGCCTCTCGGTCGCGAGCATGTCGTCGAGGGTTTCCCGCCGCCTGAACAGCAGCGCCGAACCGTCCCTCACCAGCACAGCCGCCGGTCGCGGCGCGAGATTGTAGTTGCTGGCCATCGCCAGACAGTACGCCCCGGCCATCGGCACGGCCAGCAGGTCGCCGCTCTCCAGCCGCGGCAGGTCGATGTCCTTGATCAGCACGTCCCCGGACTCGCAGTACTTGCCGGCGATCGTGACACGCTCGAGCGAGTCGCCTTCTGCTGCCCGGCTCGCCAATGCGGCGGAGTAGTGGGCGCCGTACAGCGACGGGCGAATGTTGTCCGACATGCCGCCGTCGACCGAGACATAGGTGCGGACGCCCGGGATCTGCTTCCGCGCACCGACCCGGTAGAGCGCCACACCGGCTGGCCCAACGATGTAGCGACCCGGCTCGACCACCAGTTCCGGCTCGGGCAGGCCGTGCCGCTCGCATCCCAGCCGAAGTTCCGTCGCCGCCGCGGTCGCCCACGCCTCGAGCGACACGTCGTTGCCGGACGCGTCGTCCGCGACGCCGAACCCGCCGCCGGGGATGATCACGCCGGGGTCAACTCCGAACCGGTCTCGGACGTCTGCGCCGAAGTCGAGCAACGCCGCGACCGTCTGACGCACGAGGTTCGGGTCGAACACCTGCGACCCGACGTGCGCGTGGTACCCCCGCAGTCGCAGGCCGGGCGTTGCTGACACCCGCTCGGCCGCCGCCAGCGCCTGCCCGGTGGAGATCGGGAACCCGAACTTCGAGTCGAGCGCGCCGGTCAGCATCTTCTCGTGCGTGTGCGGCGCGATGCCGGGATTGAGCCGCAGGATGACGTCGGCCGTCGCCCCGAGTTCCGCCACGACATCGACCAGCAGGTCGATCTCGTGCTCGTTGTCGATGGCGATGTGCCCGATGCCGGCCCGGACCGCGTCGGCCAGTTCCTCACTCGACTTGTTGTTCCCGTGAAACGTCATCCGGTCTGCCGGAATGCCCGACCGCAGTCCCGCGGCCAGCTCGCCACCGGAGACCACGTCGAGACCGATCCCCTCCTCGCCCATGATCGCCACCAAGGTCGGCGAGAGGTACGCCTTCCCGGCGTAGACCGCTCGCGACCGCGGCCACGCAGCCCTGAACGCGGCTTGGACGGCCCGTGACCGTTCCCGCAGCGTCGCCTCGTCGAAGACGTACAACGGGGTGCCGTGCGCGGCGACCAGCTCGTCGACGGGAACGCCCCCGAGGATCAGGACGCCAGTCGTGCTGCGCGTGGTGGTGATCGGCCAACTCATGCGGGTGGTCCTCGAGCGGCTGCCTGCGGTGGTCCGCGCGTCAGGGCGGAGTGTTCGCGATTCTCCCCAATCCGAACGGCTCGCGCACCTCCTTGGGACACGGCGGAGTGTACGTACACTGCGATCCGATTGCAACGGGGGGTCGGCCGGGTCTGATTCCGGGCCGCGCGACCGACCCGTCGCTATACTTCTCCCGTGCGTCGCCGGGAAGTGCCGGCACCCGGCACGGAGGCAGCCGCTCGCATGGCGTTCCCGGCGATTCTCACCGTCACCGACCTCGGGAAGTCGTTCGGGCCCGAGGAGATCTTCGCCGGCGTCTCCTTCCAGCTTGCCGAGCGAGAGCACGCGGCCCTGGTCGGGGTCAACGGCGCGGGCAAGTCGACCGTGCTCCGGATCGTCGCCGGCACAGAGGAGCCATCGTCCGGCGTCGTCGCCCGCGCCACGGGTGCGCGCATCGCCTACCTGCCGCAGGAAGCACGATTCGACAGCGAGCGAACGGTCCGCGAGGAAGCGCGACTCGGCTTCGCCGAGGCACTCTCAGCGGGCGACCGCCTGCGCGAGCTCGAGCAGGCGATGTCCTCCCCGAATGTCACCGACCTCGATTCGGTACTGGCCGAGTACGACCGAATCCAAGCCCGCTTCGAGGCGGCCGGCGGCTACGATGTCGAGCACCGGACCGACCAGGTGCTGCACGGCCTCGGCTTCGTCGAGACCCAGTTCGACGAACCCGTCTCGCGACTCAGCGGCGGCCAGAAGACCCGGGTCGCGCTCGCGAAGTCCCTTCTCTCCGATCCCGACCTCCTGCTCCTCGACGAGCCGACCAACCACCTCGACCTCGAGATGCTGGAGTGGCTCGAGACCTTCCTCCGAGGCTGGAACGGCGCATGCCTGATCGTCTCCCACGACCGTTACTTCCTCGACCGGGTCACGTCCCGGACCCTTGACCTCTCCTTCGGCCGGCTCGAGGACTACCCGGCGCCGTACGCCAAGTACCTGTCGCTCAGGGAAGAGCGAATGGCCCGCCGTCGTCAAGAGTACGAGGAGCAGCAGGACTACATCCTGCGCACCGAGGAGTTCATCCGGAAATACAAGGCGGGGCAAAGGTCGAAGGAGGCGCGCGGCCGACAGACCCGGCTCGACCGCCTGGAGCGGATCGAGCGGCCGCAGGAGCACGAGGGCATCAACCTGCGGATGAACACCCCGGTCCGCTCCGGGCGCGACGTGGTCACCACCACGTCGCTCAAGGTCGGCTACACCGACCCCGACGGACACGCGCTGCTGGTCCAGACCCCCGAGCTGAAGATCGAGCGCGGCGACCGCGTCGCCCTGATCGGGCCGAACGGCTCCGGCAAGTCGACGCTGCTCAAGACACTGGTCGGCGAGATCCCCGCACTCAAGGGCCGCGTCCAGTTCGGCACCAACGTCAAGGTCGGCTACTACGCCCAAGGGCACGAGGGGTTGGCGCTGACCGGCACGCCGCTGTCGGTGATCATGAACGCGCAGCCGATGGGCGAGGAAGCGGTCCGCACCTATCTCGGGCGGTTCCTGTTCAGCGACGACGACGTGTTCAAGCCGGTCTCCGGCTTGTCCGGCGGCGAGCGGTCCCGGCTGGCGATGGCGTCGCTGCTGCTCCAGCAGGCGAACTTCCTCGTCCTCGACGAGCCGACCAACCACCTCGACATCCAGACACGGGAGACGCTCGAGCAGATGCTCGACACGTTTGACGGGACGATCCTCTTCGTCTCCCACGACCGTTTCTTCATCGACCGCATCGCGAACCGCGTCTGGTCGGTCGAGGAAGGACAGATCAAGCAGGCGCTCGGCAACTACTCCGACTACCAGCGCCTGCTCGGCCGTCGTGCCGATGCCGAACGAGCCATGCGCAAGCCAGAGGAACCGAGGCCCGCGCCTGCGGCGGAGCAGCCGGCCCCGACCTTTGCGCCGAAGCCGCAGTCCCGCGACGAAGCCAAACTGCAGCGGACCCTCGCGCAAGTCGAGAAGGACATCGCCCGGCTGGAAGGCAAACTCAACGAGCTGAGCGACGCGCTCACCGTGGCTGCGATCGACGGCGACGGCGCAGCGGTGGAACGGCTGTCGAGCGAGTTCGAGCGGGTCCAGACCGACCTCGACGCTGCGTATGCGCGCTGGGAGGACCTCGGGGCACTCGCCACCCCCTCGGCGGTCGCCGGCTGATCGTGGCGCACCCCCCCGTGTCCGCCTCGCCCCTCGTCATCGGGGTGACCGGCAACATCGCCGCCGGCAAGAGCACCGTCACGCGGCGGCTTGCCGAACTTGGCGCGACCGTCATCGACGCCGATGCGGTCTACCACGCATTGACCTCCGTTCCGGGGTCGGACCTCGCCCGGCAGATCGCGCGCGAGTTCGGTGACCACGTCCTCAACCCCGACGGCAGTCTTGACCGCAAGGCGCTCGGCGGGATGGTCTTCGCCGACCCGGCTCGGTTCGCGGCACTGGACCGCCTCACCCATCCGGTCATCGACACGGAGATACGTCGCCTGACGGCCGCCGCCACCACCGCGGTTGTCGTGGTCGAGGCGGTCAAGCTGGTCGAGGCCGGCTACGACGCGGACTGCGACGAGGTGTGGCTGGTGGAGGCCGCGCCGACCCAACAGGTCGAGCGGCTGATGGCACGGAATGGACTGACCCGCCCCGAGGCAGAACGTCGGGTTGCCGCCCAGCCAGTGCTGGAACTCAAACGAAAACGAGCCACCCGGATCATCGACAACTCGGGCGACGTTGCCGCAACCATCGCCCAGGTCGACGCTGCGTGGTCACAGGCCACGGAACGCACCTTGCGCAGGAAAGCGCGGCCAGCGAGCGAAGGAGAGCCAACAGGAATGCCTGATCGGAGCGTGTGCGAGATCTTCTTCGACTTCAGTTGCCCGTACGTCTACCGCGCCGGGATGTGGGTGGACGAAATCGAGCGGCAAGGCGGGTCAGGGTACGTCTTCCGCTGGCGAGCCCTCCCGCTCGAACAGATCAACGCCGACAAGGGACCGGACTGGAAACTGTGGGAGCAGCCCGACGACTTCCGCAGTCGCGGCCTTCTCGCCTTCCGCGCCGCCGAGGCTGCCAAGCGACAAGGCGACGCCGCGTGGTCGCGCTTCCGAACTGCCTTGCTGCGGGCCCGGCACGAGGCCGAGCGCGACATCAGCAAGCGGGACGCCGTCCTCGCCGTCGCCGCCGAAGCCGACCTCGATCTCGACCGATTCGCTGCCGACCTTGCCGACCGATCGCTTCTGTCAGCTGTCGGTGACGATTTCGAGGCCGGGCGCGAAACGCACGGGGCGTTCGGAACGCCCACTTTCGTCTTCCCCAACGGGGCCGCGGCCTACGTCAAGCTCTCGCAGGTGCCGTCCCCGGAGAACGCCCTCCCGATGTGGCAGGAGTTCGTCCGCACGGTCGTCGACCGACCCGAGTTCCAAGAGATCAAACGGCCGCAGAAGCCGACCCCCTCGCCGTAACCCGGTGCCCCGTTCCGAAGCCGATCCGCAGCCGGGGGCCGTTCCGACGGTGTCAGGCGAGAAGGTGCAGCAAGTCAGACGGCGACTGCTGACGTGGTTCCGCGCCAACGCCCGCGACCTGCCGTGGCGCAGGACTCGCGACCCCTACGCTGTGCTCGTCTCCGAGGTGATGCTGCAACAGACCCAGGTCGACCGCGTGATCCCGTTCTACCTCGCGTTCCTTGATCGGTTCCCCACGGCGGAGGCCCTCGCCGCCGCCCCGCCTGCTGAGGTCATCCGGCAGTGGGCCGGCCTCGGCTACAACCGACGCGCGGTCAACCTGCAGCGAACCGCCGCCGCGGTGGTCGCCAGCGGCGGGTTTCCCAGCGATCCGGCGACGCTGCGCGATCTGCCGGGGATCGGGCCTTACACCGCCGGCGCGGTCTCGTGTTTCGCCTTCGGGCAGGACGTTGCCTTCGTCGACACCAACATGCGTCGGGTGATCCAGCGCGTCTTCTTCGGTGCGGAGGGCCACGCGGCCGCGGCACCAGAGCGCCAGATTCTGGAAACCGCCGCCAAGCTGGTCCCAGCGGGTCGCGGCTGGGCATGGAACCAGGCGCTGATCGAGTTCGGGGCGCTGCAATGCACCGCCCGGAAGCCGGCGTGCGTTGTCTGCCCGCTTCAGACCCAGTGCGCCGCGTTTCCCGCTGCCCTCTCTCCGCTACCGTCGAAGCAAGTCGAGCCCAAGCAACCATCGGAGCGTTTCGAAACCTCTAGCAGGTACTACCGAGGCCGCATACTCGCCGCGGTTCGCGACACCAGCCCCGCAGGCAGTGGGCTGTCCTTCGAGGAGCTTGGTGCAAGGTTGCGGCCGGACTACTCGGCCGAGCATCGGGAGTGGCTGGTGGCACTCGTCAACGGGCTCGCCAAGGACGGCTTGGTCGCCGTTGCCGAGGAGTCGGTCCCCTACGAAGCACAGTCCGTCGAGACCCTGTCAGAGGATTGCAAGGAACAGCCCAGCACGGGACAGGGGCGCGTCCGGCTGCCTTGACCCCGCGGCCTCACCACCGTGGCCCCATCCCCGACGGTACGCGAGCGCGATGAGGACCAACTTGAGTTGCGCCTCGCTGCCAACAGGTCCACGGTTTGCTACCATCGCGCCTCGCGCGAGCCGGGGACATCTGCCTGCTGCCCCGGCGGGAGCACCGGCCATGTTCAGCCGAATCGGCAGCGAGTTTCGGAATCGCGTCGGCCTCGCCCCGAACGTGGCCTCGCGCCGGACCGAGACGTTGAAGCCCCGCATTTCCGAGGCGACCACAACCGTCAGCGTCTGTCCGTACTGCGCCGTCGGTTGCTCCCAACTGATCCACACCGTCAATGGCACCATTGTCGACATCGAGGGCAACCCCGCGAGCCCGATCAACGCCGGCACGCTCTGCCCGAAGGGCGCGGCCACCTTCGGGCTAGTCAACAGCCCGCTGCGCGTCCTCAAGGTGCGCTACCGGCCACCGTTCGGGACCGACTGGGAAGAGCGCACGCTCGACTGGGCAATGGACCGCATCGCGCGTCTGCTGAAATCGACCCGCGACGAGACCTACACCGAGTTCGACGACGCGGGGCAACGCGTCAACCGGACGCTCGGCGTCGCCCACCTTGGCGGCGCGACCCTCGACAACGAAGAGAACTACCTGATCAAGAAACTGTTCACCGCCGGCCTCGGCATTGTCGCCGTCGAGAACCAAGCCCGCATATGACATTCCTCGACGGTGCCCGGTCTGGGCGCCCGCATCGGCCGCGGCGGCTCGACCATGTTCCTGCAGGATCTCGCCCGCAGTGACTGCATCGTCATCATGGGCGCGAACATGGCCGAGAACCACCCGGTCGGGTTCCGCTTCGTGATGGAGGCCCGGGAACGCGGGGCCGAAGTGATCCACGTCGACCCTCGATTCACCCGGACCTCGGCCGCGGCCACCCGCCACGTGCCCGTCCGTGCCGGCAGCGACCTCGCCTTTCTCGGCGGACTGATCAACCACGTCCTGACGCACGACCGCTGGTTCGAACCGTTCGTCCGCCACTACACCAATGCCGCGGTCATCGTCGACAAGGCGTTCCTCGACACCGAGGACCTCGACGGCGTCTTCTCCGGCTACGACCCGACAACGGGGACGTACGACCCGGCCACCTGGCGGCTCCCGCAACTCGAGGAACGTGACAAGCCCCGGTCCAACCCAGCCACGGATCCCACCTTGCAGCATCCGCGCTGCGTCTTCCAAGTCCTGAAACGCCACTTCGCCCGGTACACGCCGGACCTCGTCGCGAAGGTGTGCGGCGTTCCGGAGGCCGACTTCCTCGCGGTTGCCAACGCGATCTGCGACAACTCCGGGCGCGACCGGACCACTGCGTTCGCCTACTCCGTGGCGTGGACTCAGCACACCACCGGCACCCAGATCATCGCGTGCTGCGCAATCCTCCAGCTTCTCCTCGGCAACCTCGGTCGCCCCGGCGGCGGAATCATGGCGCTCCGCGGCCACGCCACGATTCAGGGCAGCACCGACATCCCGACGCTCTTCAACCTGCTGCCGGGCTATCTGCCGATGCCGACCGCCGACTCTGCGCAGGCAACGCTCGGCGGCTACCTGGCGGAGGCGACCCCGCCGACCGGCTGGTGGAGCAACACCCCGAAGTACATGGTCAGTCTGCTCAAGGCCTACTACGGACCGGCCGCGAGCGAGGACGACGAATTCGGCTACCGGCACCTGCCGCGCATCGGAGGCGACTACTCGTTCCAGCGCATGGTGCCGATGATGCTCGACCGCGAGATCCGCGGCCTCTTCTGCATGGGCCAGAACCCGGCCGTCGGCGGCCAGAACGCGAAGCTCGCCCGCCGCGGTCTGGCCACGCTCGACTGGCTGGTCGTGCGCGACGCCTTCGAGATCGAGTCCGCGACCTTCTGGCGCGACGGCCCCGAGGCGCGCAACGGGGAGCAGGACCCTGCGAGCGTCGCGACCGAGGTCTTCCTGCTCCCCGCCGCGCTCACCGCCGAGAAGGAGGGCTCCTACACCAACACCCAGCGACTCGTGCAATGGCACGACCGTGCCGTCGACCCGCCGGCCGACACCCGGTCGGAAGCCTGGTTCGTCCACGAACTCGCCCGGCGCGTCCGCCAGCTCTACCGGGAAGAAGGCGGCCCCGGTTCCGAGCAGTTGGCCGCGATGACTTGGGACTACCCGACGCTGTCGAATGGCGAGCCCGATCTCGATGCCGTGGTGCGAGAGATCAATGGATATGTCGTGTCCGACGGGGCTCCCGTCTCCGGGTTCACCGAGCTCGCGGCCGACGGATCGACCGCCTGCGGTTGCTGGATCTACGCCGGCATGCTTGATCGCGACGGGGTCAACCACGCGCGACGCCGCGTCGCCGGCGGTCTCGCCGACCTCGAATGGGGCTGGTCGTGGCCGGCCAACCGACGCACCCTCTACAACCGCGCCTCCGCCGACCCAGACGGTCGGCCGTGGTCCGAGCGCAAGGCGTGGGTCTGGTGGGACGAGACGACTGCGCGCTGGGTCGGCCACGACGTGCCGGACTTCCCCGCCACCAAACCGCCCGACTATCGTCCGGCACTCGGGGCGGGCGGCGTCGACGCCCTTCCCGGAGACGCGCCGTTCATCATGCTCGCCGACGGGCTCGGGCAGTTGTTCGCCTCCAGCCTGAAGGACGGCCCACTGCCCACCCACTACGAACCGTACGAGAGCCCGGTCGAGAACGCTCTCCACCCGAGGCGCCGGCGCAATCCGGCGGCCATCCCGGTCGACAACGCGCGGAACCGCTACGACCGCAGCTCCGGTCGCGAGTCGCCGTTCCCGCACGTGCTGACCACGTATCGCCTGACGGAGCACCACACCGGCGGCGGCATGACGCGTTTCGTGCCGTGGCTCGCCGAACTGCAGCCGGAGGGGTTCGCTGAGATCGACCCGGTCCTCGCCCGGGCAGCCGGGGTGGGCAACCGCGACTGGGTGGTGATTGCGTCGCCGCGCGGCTCGATCACCGTTCGGGCGTTGGTGACCGGCCGCGTCAAGCCCCTCACCGTCGAAGGCAGAACCGTCCATCAGGTGGGCCTGCCGTGGCACTTCGGATGGGGTGGCATCGCCCGCGGCCCGGTGGCCAACGAACTCACCGCCCTCGTCGAGGACCCGAACTCGCTCATCCACGAGGGCAAGAGCGCGACCTGCTCGGTGCGCCGCGCGTCAGACGCCGAGATCGCGGCGGCGCGGGAGTGGTCTCGCCATGGCTGAGCCGTGCCACGCGAGCCCCGGCACCCCCGTCGGGTTCCTGACCGACACCACCCTCTGCATCGGCTGCAAAGCCTGCGAAGTCGCCTGCAAGCAGTGGAACCAGCTTCCCGCCGACGAACCTCTGACTGGTCGAGGACTGTCCGGGCTCAGCTACGACAACACCGTCGACCTCGGCGCGGAAACGTGGCGTCACGTGTCGTTCGTGGAAGTCGCCGCCGAACCATCTGTCACTCACGGCTCACCTGTGACTGCGTGGCTGATGATGAGCGACGTCTGCAAGCACTGCGTCCACGCCGGCTGCATGGAGGCATGCCCGACCGGGGCGATCATCCGCACCGAGTTCGACACCGTCTTCATCCAGCCCGACGTTTGCAACGGCTGCGGCTACTGCGTGCCCGCCTGCCCGTTCGGCGTGCCGCAACTGAGCGACGAGGCGCACATCGCCCGCAAGTGCACGCTCTGCTACGACCGCCTGCGTGGCGGTCTCGAGCCCGCCTGCGCCAAAGCCTGCCCGACCGACTCGATCCGGTTCGGCCCGGTCGCGGAACTGCGGGTGGAAGCCGCGCTGCGGGTCGAACAACTCCGCGCCGCCGGTCAGGGCCAGGCTGTCGTCTACGGCGACACCAGAGTGGGCGGCACCGGGGGAATCGGGGGGCTCAACGCGCTCTTCGTGCTGACCGCGCCGCCGGAGACCTACCACCTCCCGGCAAAGCCTGCCCTTCCGGGCGACCGTGCGGCGGGTTCCTACGCGACCACGTTGGTGGCCGCGGCGGGCATCGCGGCGGCTGCCCTCGTCGCGCTGGGACCGCGCAGATGACGACTCGGCACCCGTCGCCAACGCGGCCCTATCGCGATGTGCCGGTCATCCACCGAGCCCACTGGAAGTGGCTGGTCATCCTCTACTTCTTCCTCGGCGGGATTGCCGGCGCGGCCCAGTTCGTCGCCGGGCTGGCTTCCTTGAGCGACCGGCAGCGCAATCACCGCACCGCACGCATCGCCCGTCTGGTGTCCTTCTTCGCCTTCCTGCCCTGCCCGCTCTTGCTCGTGCTCGACCTCCGGAAGCCGTCCCGGTTCCTCAACATGCTGCGCATCGTCAAGTTCCGGTCGCCGATGTCGATCGGCAGCTGGACGTTGGCCCTGTTCGGGGGGGCTGCAACGGCGAGCGCCCTCCGTGAGACGCTCGGATCAGAAGACCGGGTAGTTCCGCCGACCTGGTTCCGAGCAGCGCTTGAACTCGGGTCAGCGGCTGCGCCCGCCCTCGGCGTCGTCCTCAGCGGCTACACCGGAACGTTGCTGGCGGCCACCGCGGTGCCCGTGTGGGCCAAAGGCAGCCGTTGGATCGGACCGCTCTTCCTCACGTCGGCCACGGCGTCCGCAACCTCCTTGGTCGAGACGGTGCTGACGCTCGGCGACGCGCCGCCCTCCGACGCCGAACGGGTTGGCCACCTCGAAGGGATATGTTCGGTCGCCGAGGTCGCTCTTCTTGCTGGCTGGCTCCGCTCCGTCGCCGCCTACGACCGGCCGCTCCTGCGCGGCGAAGCCGCATGGCCGTTCCGGCACCTAACCGTCGGCGCGGGGCTTGCGCTGCCGTTGGCACTCCGTGCTTTCTCGCCCAGACTGCCCCGGCCGGCCCGCACTGCCGCTACCGTGCTGGGAACCGGTCTGACGCTCACGGGTGGGCTTGCCCTGCGATACGCCCTCGTCGTCGCCGGCGCGGAATCGGCCGACGACCCGGAGGCGACCTTCCGGTTCACCTCCGGCTCCGCGACGAGTCACCCGCCTGAAGCGAAGCTGGCGTCCGCTACCCGATCTGCTCCTTGAGCCAACCGGCGACATCGCGGATCGGCAAGCGCTCCTGGCTCATGTCGTCGCGATGGCGGACCGTCACCGCGTGGTCGTCGAGCGACTCGAAGTCGACGGTGAAGCAGAACGGCGTCCCGATTTCGTCCTGTCGGCGATAGCGCTTGCCGATGTTCCCCGTCTCGTCGTACTCGACGAGGAACCCGGTCTCCCGCTCGACTTCGGCGAACAGGCGGCCGGCGAGCTCGCTCAGCTCAGGTTTCCGCATCAAGGGCAGGATCGCCGCCTTGCAGGGCGCGACTCTTGGCGACAGGCGCAGCACCACCCGGGTGTCCGCCTTGCCGTTGACGTCCACCGTCGCCTCCTCGTCGTAGGCGTCGAGCAGCAGCACGAGGCAGGTCCGGTCGACCCCGAAGGTTGGCTCGATCACGTGCGGCAGCCAGCGCTCGTTCGCCGCTTGGTCGAAGTACGTGAGGTCCTCGCCGCTGTGCGTCTGGTGCTGGGTCAAGTCGAAATTGGTCCGGTTCGCCAGCCCGTACAGCTCGCGCCACCCCATGTTGCCGGGGAACAGGTACTCGAAGTCGACGGTCCGGCTCGAGTAGTGGGACAGTTCGTCCTTGTCGTGCTCGCGGACCCTGAGGTGATCCTCGGCCACGCCGATCGTCCGCAGCCACTCCCGCATCTCGCTCAGCCACGCCTCGAACGCCTCGGCGCTCTCGCTCGGCTTCACGAAGTACTCGATCTCCATCTGCTCGAACTCGAGCAGCCGGAAGATGAAGTTCCCCGGCGTGATCTCGTTGCGGAACGCCTTGCCGATCTGGGCGATCCCGAACGGCACCTTCACCCGACCCGTGGCCAGCACGTTCTTGTACTGCACGAACATCGCCTGCGCCGTCTCCGGCCGCAGGTAGACCTCGGTCCCCGTCTCCTCCAGCGGGCCGATCGTGGTCCGGAACATCATGTTGAACTGGCGCGCCTCGGTCAGCGTGGCGTTGCCGCAGACCGGGCACTTCATGCCGGCGTCGGCGATCAACCGGGACATCTCGGCCGGGCTCTTGCCCTCGGCGTGGACGCCGAGCTTCTCCTCGATCAGGTGGTCGGCCCGGAAGCGGCTCTTGCAGGTTCGGCAGTCGACCAGCGGGTCGTTGAAACCGGCGACGTGGCCGGAAGCCTCCCACACCTTCGGGTGCATCAGGATGCCCGCGTCGAGGCCGACGACGTCCCGGCGGCGGTGCACGAACCTCCGCCACCAGAGATCCTTCACGTTCCGCTTCAGCTCGGCTCCGAGCGGACCGTAATCCCACGTGTTGGCCAGGCCGCCGTAGATGTCCGACCCGGGGAAAATGAAGCCGCGACGCTTGCAGAGCGCCGCGACCTTCTCCATCGTCGCCACCCGGTCCCGCTCAGTCTTGTCCGACACCGATCCTCGTCCCCTTCCCCGCCCGATCGTCGAGATCCCGCTCAGTCCGCGCTGCTCACTCGCACGGTCCGACTCACCGCCCGTCGGTTCGCCGTCACCGGCAGGTCCCCGAAGTCGCCGTCGGCATCGGAGACGAGCCGACGGTAGACCTGCGTCGTCGAGATGCTGACGTGCCCCAGCAGTCGTTGCACCTCGCGCAGGTCGGCCCCTTGCCGCAGGGCGTGCGTCGCGAAGGTGTGACGCAGCGTGTGCGGCGTGATGTCCGAGATCCCGGCCTGCTCGGCGTACGACTTGAGGATCAGCCAGAAGCCCTGCCGGGTCAGCCGGTTGCCACGGTGGTTGAGGAAGAGCGCCACCTCCTCCCGCAGCGACAGCTTCGGCCGCGACTCGGCAAGGTACCGGTCGATCGCCCGCACCGCGCTGTCCCGCAGCGGCAGCAACCGTTCGCGGGTCGAACGCCTGGCGCAACGCACCGTCGCCATCCCGAGGTCGACGTCCTCGCAGTCGAGCCACATCAGCTCGCTGACCCGCATGCCGGTCGAGTAGAGCGTCTCCAGCATCGCGCAGTCGCGCGTCGCTTCCGGTCGTGCCGCCCCGTTCGACGCCGCGAGCTCTGGCTGCACCAGCAGCCGCGAGACCTCGTCCCGCGTGATCGCCCGCGGCGTGTACTTGTCGACTTTCGGAGAGGTCAGCCGCTCGGCCGGGTCGCCACGGAGCGTGCCGGAATCCGCGAGGTGGTGGCAGAACGACTTGATCGCCGCCGTCTTCCGCGCCACCGTCGACGAGGCGTAGTCCCGCTCCCGCAGCACCGCGAGGTACGCCTCGAGGTGGGCCTCGTTCAGCGCCGCCCAGTCCGCGCCGCCGTGGGCGGCCGGGTCCTCGCCCGCCCTGAGCAGTTCCAAGTACTTGGCGAACTGGTTCAGGTCGTTGCGGTAGGCGAGGATCGTGTTGAGGGAGAACCCGCGATCCCGCTCCAGCGCTTGGAGGAATCGCTCGATTTCTCCGTCCATCAGCCCTCCTCTCCCGCCACGCCGTCGTCGTCAGCCCGCCATCGTCGGGGCGTGGTGCGCGATCACCTCGGCCAGCGGCGTGTACTCCATCCCGAAGGCGTCCGCCACGGCCCGGTAGGTGACCTTGCCGTCCATCACGTTGACGCCTGCCGCCAGCGCCGGGTCGCGCTCCACCGCGCGCACGATGCCGCGGTCGGCCAGTTCGAGTCCGTACCGCAGCGTCGCGTTGGCCAGCGCCAGCGTGCTGGTGCGCGGCACCGCGCCGGGCATGTTCGTCACGCAGTAGTGGACGACCCCGTCGACCAGGAACGTCGGGTGGGTGTGCGAGGTCGGGTGCGAGGTCTCGATGCACCCGCCTTGGTCGATCGCGACATCGACCACCACCGATCCGGGTCGCATGGTCGAGATCATGTCGGCGGTGACCAGGCGCGGCGCCTTCGCGCCGGCGATCAGCACCCCGCCGATCACCAAGTCGGCGTCGCGGACGGTGTCGGCCATGCTCTGGCGCGTGGAGGCGAGCGTGTGGACGCGCCCGTGCAGCACTTGGTCAAGGTAGCGCAGCCGGTCGATGTTCATGTCGAAGATGGTCACGTTCGCGCCCATGCCGAGCGCGATCTGGGCCGCGTTGGTGCCGACCACGCCGCCGCCGACGATCGCGACGTTCGCGCCCGGCACGCCGGGCACGCCGCCCAGCAGCCGGCCGCCGCCGCCGTTGGTCGCCTCGAGGTAGTGCGCCCCGACCTGCACCGACATCCGGCCGGCGACCTCGCTCATCGGGGTCAGCAGCGGCAGCGACCGGTTCTCGAGCTGCACCGTCTCGTAGGCGACTGCCTCGACCCGACGGTCGACCAGGAGGCGCGTCAGCGGCTCGTCGGCCGCGAGGTGGAGGTACGTGAAGAGCAACTGGCCGGGCCGCAGCAGCGGAAACTCGGACGGCACCGGCTCCTTGACCTTGACGACCATGTCGGCCCGTGCGTAGACGTCCGCGGCACCGTCCACGAGCTCGGCTCCCGCCGCTTCGTAGTCGGCGTCGGCGAAGCCGCTGCCGACCCCCGCCCCGCGCTGGACGAGAACCGTGTGGCCGTGGACCACGTATTCCGAGACGCCGCCGGGCGTCGTCGAAACGCGTCGCTCCGAGTCTTTCACTTCCGCCGGAACGCCGACGATCATCTTCGCCGATCCTCACCGCCCTCGCCGCTTGCTGGCGCAGGGCCGTCACCGGGGCCGTCGTTGGCCGCACGGCACGCCAAAGTGTCGGTCGCCTCTGACCCGACAACCGAGCATTCTAACATTCTGTCGAGTTCCGGGCAGAACCCCCGGCGGTGCCGGATCCCCCGCCGGATCGTGCCGACAGCCGACCGATCGGGGCGGTGCGTGTACCATTCGCAAGGTCACGAGGCCGGGAGGGCGCACGCCACCCGGTAGCGCCAGCCGGGAGACGCTGCGAGTGTCACAAGGGTTTCTGAACGGACTCTACATCATCCCGATCTTGGCCGTTCTGATTCTCGTCCACGAGTTCGGCCACTTCTTCGCCGCCCGTGCCGTCGGCGTCAAGGTCGAGGAGTTCGGGATCGGCATTCCGCCCCGCATCAAGGGGTGGACGTGGGACGGCGTCCTCTGGTCGCTCAACTGGATCCCCTTCGGCGGCTTCGTCAAGGTCCTCGGCGAGGACGGCAAGAACGACGACCCGCGCGCGATGAATTCCAAGTCGCCGCTGCAGCGCGCGTTCTTCCTCGTCGCGGGCTCGCTGATGAACTTTCTGCTCGCCGTGTTCCTTTCAATCCTGGTCGTCGGCATCCAAGGCGTGCCTTCCAGCAACGTCTACATCGGCAGCGTCGCCGCCAACTCGCCGGCCGCCGACGCCGGCTGGCAGACCGGAGACCAGATCCTCGAGGTCGCCGGCATGCCGGTGAAGACCGCCAACGACATGGGGCGGAACACCCGCGATTTCGCCGGCAAGCCGATGAACGTCGTCCTCGAGCGGAACGGCAAGCAAATCGAGACCACCCTCACGCCGCGCGCCCATCCGCCTGCCGGCGAGGGGCCGACCGGGGTCGGGGTCAGCGAGGCCTACATCGCCGACGTCAAGGTCGTCGGCATTCAGGCGGATTCCGCGGCGGCGAAGGCCGGGCTGCAAGACGGCGATGTGATCGTCAAGATCAACGACCGTCCCATCCCCGACCAGTTCGCCTTCGCCCACGCGATGCAGGCCGCGTCCGACTCGACCGCGACGATGGTCGTGCGCCGCGGCACCGACGAGCAGACGCTGCAGGTGCCGGTGCCGACCATCGCGGCCGACAGCGACCAGCCGCCCGCGCTCGGCTTCACCGCCAAGGTCTACCCGCGGTTCGAGCACGTCGCCCCGCTGCAGGTGATCCCGCGCGGGATCGGCGACGCGCTCGACCAGACCGGGCAGATGCTGGCCGGCCTCAAGGACTTGGCGACCGGGAACGCCTCGCTCGGCGGCGTCGCCGGCCCGATCGGCATGGGCCAGATCACCAGCGAGGTGATCCAGTCGAGCCCGCTCCCCAAGTGGGTGACGATCTCCCAGATCGCCGCGCTCCTCTCGCTCAACCTCGCGATCCTCAACCTCCTGCCACTGCCGGCCCTCGACGGCGGCCGGCTCCTCTTCGTCATCATCGAGATGCTGCGCGGTGGTCGCCGCGTCGCGCCCGAGCGCGAGGGCATGGTTCATCTGGCCGGGCTTGTCATCCTGATCGGCGTGATGTTCGTCATCGCCTTCCTCGACGTCGGCCGGCTCGTCGGCGGCCACTCCCTGTTGCCGTGAGTGCTTCCCGTGCGCCGGCGCACAGGACCCGTCCCGACCGGGGCGGCCACGTCGTTCGCGTTCCCCGAGGTGCACACCGATGTCCCTGATCGCCCCCCGTCGGAAGACGCGCGTCCTTCACGTTGGCAACGTCAAGATCGGCGGCGACAACCCGATCGTCGTCCAGTCGATGGCCACGGCCGACACGCGCGACCCGAACGCCACGCTGGCCCAGATCAACGAACTGGCGGAAGCCGGCTGCGAGATCGTCCGCATCGCCGTCCCCGACCGGAAGGCCGCCGCCGCGCTGCCCGACATCGTCCCCCACTCCCCGGTGCCGCTGATCGCCGACATCCACTTCGAGCACACCCTCGCGCTGAAGGCGATCGAGGCCGGCATCCACGGCCTCCGGCTGAACCCCGGCAACATCCGCAAGCACGACGACGTGGTCGACGTGGTGAAGGCGGCGAAGGCCCGTCAGGTGCCGATCCGGATCGGGGTCAACTTCGGCTCCGTCGCGCCGATGCCCCGCGAGTTCGTCGACGAGATGGCGGCCCAGGGGGCGTCGCAGGTCGCGCTGCGAGCCGAATGGCTGGTCCGCAGCGCGCTGGGGCACATCAAGATCCTCGAGGACCTCGACTACCACGAGACGAAGGTCAGCCTGAAGGCTTTTGAGCTCCCGGTCCTGTTCGAGGCCTACCGGCGCTTCGCCGCGCTCCCCAACGACTACCCGCTCCACCTCGGGGTGACCGAGGCCGGCACGCCCCGGGCGGGCAGCGTGCGCTCGGCGGCGGGGATCGGGACGCTCCTCGCGCTCGGCATCGGCGACACCATCCGGGTCTCGCTCACCACCGACCCGGTCGAGGAGGTGTTCGTCGGCTTCGAGATCCTCAAGAGCCTGGAGTTGCGGCAGAAGGGGGCGACCATGATCGCGTGCCCCACGTGCGGCCGCGTCGAGGTCGATCTCTTCTCGTTGGCCAATCAGGTTGACGCCTTCCTGACCACCGTGAAGGAGCCGATCCGGGTTGCGGTCATGGGCTGCGTCGTCAACGGACCAGGTGAGTCGCGGGACGCCGACGTCGGCCTCGCCGCCGGCAACGGCAAGGGCGTCATCTTCCGCAAGGGGAAGATCGTCCGCACCGTCCCCGAGCCGGAGATGCTGGAGGCACTCAAGCACGAGATCAACCTCGTGCTTGAGGACCGTCGCAACGGCGTCGTCGACGAGGGCGAGCAGTCCGGCTACCAGCCCGCCGGCCCGACGATCAACCTCGTCGCGGTGTGACCGTCGAGCAAACGCCGCGTCGACGATTCGATCCTGGTTCAGTCGCTGTCGCGACCGGCGCGACGCTGGCCCTCGGGGCCGCGGTCGCCTATCGCGCGCGCTTCGTCGCCCCGTACCGGCCGCGGCTCGAGCGCGTCTCGTTCGCGGTGCCCTCGGGTCACCACGGACTCGCCGGCCTGCGCATTGGGTTTGTCACCGACACGCACGTCGGGCCGCTCGTCTCCGTCGGCAATCTCGAACGAGGCCTCGATCTGCTCCGGTCCGTGCAACCCGATCTCTACCTGCTGGGCGGTGACTTCATCTCCGACTCGCCCCGCTACGCGGACCTTGCCTCGCGGTCGATCGGGGCGCTTGCAGCCGAAGCCCCACTCGGCGCGATTGCCGTGCTCGGCAATCACGACGTGTCAAACGACGCCGGTCGCGCGGAGCGCGCCCTCCGGGATGCCGGCGTCACCGTGCTCCGCAACGCCGCGCACCGGGTCGAGACCGACGGCGGTGACCTCTGGATCGCCGGCGTCGACGAGAACATCCTCGCCGTCGGCGATCCCGCAGCCGCGTTCGCCGGCATCCCGCCGGGCGCGGCCGTGCTGGCACTCTGGCACGAGCCCGACTGGGCGGACGACGTGGCGGCGCTCGGGGCGTTCGCGCAGTTGTCGGGGCACAGCCACGGCGGCCAAGTGCGCCTGCCCGTCGTCGGAACGCCATTCGCCCCGCCCGGTGGCCGCCGCTACCCGTCGGGGTTGCACGACGCCTCGGGCATGCCGGTCTACACCTCGCGCGGGCTCGGCTTCTACCGTCCGCCCGTCCGCTTCAACTGCCCGCCCGAGGTGACGCTGGTGACCTTGGCGAGCCCGTCCGCACCGTGACCGATCGCGGGCGCGGGCGGTTGCAGTCCGCGCGTGGCGATGGGATGCTCCCGCCGGGCTTGGGGAAGGAATGCTGGGAGGCACCAACGTGGTCAGCGAACCGCCGGTCAAGGTCGGCGTCATCGGCTGCGGTATCGGCTCGTTTCACCTCGAGGGCTACGCCGAGGAACCACGGGCGACGGTCGTCGCCCTCGCCGGACTCGACGACCGTTGCGCCACCCTCGCCGCCAAGTTCAACGTGCCGAAGGTCTACCGGGACTACACCGAACTGCTGGCCGACCCTGAGGTGCAGGCGGTCAGTCTGGCGGTCCCGAACTTCCTGCATCGGGAGGTGACCATCGCCGCGCTCAAGGCCGGCAAGGACGTCCTGGTCGAGAAGCCGTTGGCCCGCACGACGGCGGAAGGCCAAGTGATGGTCGACGCCGCGCGCGCCTCCGGCCGCATCCTGATGATCGCCTTCAACCGCCGTGGTCGTCACGACGTGCGGATCATGAAGCACGAGGCCGAGCGCGGCCGGTTCGGCCGCATCTACCACGCCAAGGCGTTCTGGATGCGCCAGTCCGGCATCCCGGGCCTCGGAAGTTGGTTCACCAACAAGGAACAGTCCGGCGGCGGCCCGCTGATCGACTTGGGCGTTCATGTCCTCGACATGGCGCTCTGGGTGATGGGGAACCCGAAGCCGGTCAGCGTCAGCGCCGCCACCTACGCCGAACTCGGCCCGAAGGGCAAGGGCCAGTACCACGGTTCGCGCTTCACGGTGATCGAGGGCGCGCCGTACGAGGTGGAGGACTTCGCCACCGCGCTGATCCGCTTCGCCAACGGGGCCACGCTCCAGCTCGACACGTCGTGGGCGGGCTACACCGGGCACACCGACGAGTTCGGCATCTCGGTGATGGGCGACCTCGGCGGCGGGGCGATCCACGTCAAGGACTACGCGCAAGTCGACACGCTCCGTCTCTTCGGGGAGGTCGACGGCATGCCCTCGGTCACGATGCCGAGACTCGTCCACCAGCACGGGCACGGCTGGGTGATCAAACGGTTCATCGACGCGATCCTGACCGGCACCGAGGGATCCCCCAACGCGTCCGAAGGGCTGGAGCGGGTCCGGCTCATCGACGCCATCTACCGATCCGCCAGTCTCGGCCGCGAAATCCCGGTCGACGACGCCACCGCGTGAGGAGCGAACCGATGGCCAGCCCAATCCGTGTCACCGTCTGGAACGAGTACCGCCACGAGCGCGAGGACGAGAAGTACCGCAAGGTCTACCCGCACGGCATCCACGAGGCCATCGCCGAGGGGCTGCGCCCGGAAACGGGCGTGGAAGTCACCACCGCCACGCTTGACGAACCGGACCAAGGGCTGCCCGATGCCGTGCTCGACGCCACCGACGTGCTGGTCTGGTGGGGGCACAAGGCGCACAAGGAAGTCAGCGACGATCTCGTCGACCGCGTGCAGAAGCGCGTGCTCGCGGGCATGGGCATGGTCGTCCTCCACTCCGGGCACCACTCGAAGATCTTCAAGCGGCTGATGGGGACCACCTGCGACCTCAAGTGGCGCGAGTCGGACGACAAGGAACGACTCTGGGTCGTCGCGCCCGGCCACCCGATCGTCGAGGGAATCGGCGACTATCTCGAACTGCCGGCGGAGGAGATGTACGGGGAGCACTTCGAGATTCCCGCGCCCGACACGCTCGTCTTCGTCAGTTGGTTCACCGGCGGCGAAGTGTTCCGGTCCGGCTGCTGCTGGGAACGGGGTGCCGGCAAGATCTTCTACTTCCGGCCCGGCCACGAGACCTACCCGACCTACTTCAACCCGCAAGTGCGCCGGGTCATCGCCAACGCGGTCCGTTGGGCTGCCCCGGTCGACCGGCCGGAGCGGGTCTTCGGCAACGTCAAGCCGCACGACGGTCCGGGCGCTGCCCGGTAGCCGTCGCGAGTCAAACGAGGGGGGCGTGGGCATGGGTGATCGTCGATACGACGTGATCGTGATTGGCGGCGGCACGATGGGCACCGCCGCCGCATGGGAACTCGGCAAGCGCGGCATCAGCGCGCTCCTGCTCGAGCAGTTCTCGATCCCGCACGACAAGGGTGCCCACGGCGGCTTCACCCGGATCATCCGGCACGCCTACTCCGAGTCGCCGGACTACGTGCCGCTGGTGCAGCGCGCGGACAACCTCTGGCAGGAACTCGAGGCAGCCACCGGCGAGCAGATCCTCGTCCGCTGCGGCGGCCTGGAACTGGCAGCGCCCGGCTTCACCCACGCCAGTTCGGCCCGGGCCACGGCGATCCAGCACCGGCTCCCCCACGAGTGGCTGACCCCGGCCGAGGTTCGCCAACGGTGGCCGCAGGTGCGCGTGCCGGACGACTGGTCGGCCCTCTACAGCGCCGACGCCGGCTTCGTGCAGACCGAACCCGCCATCCGCGGCATGGCCGCCGAGGCGCGGCGGCTCGGCGTCGAGGTCCGCGAGCACGAGGCCGTCCTCGGCTGGGACGCCGGGAAGGACGGCTGCGTCGTCCGCACGGCTGGCGAGACGTACCGCGCCGATCGGCTCGTCATCACCGCCGGGGCGTGGTCCGGCCCGCTGGTAGCCCAGCTCGGCGGTCGGGTCGAAGTGCTGCGGAAGGTGCTGTACTGGCTTGAGGTCGAGCGCCCTGAGCGTTACGCGCCCGACCAGTTCCCGGTCTTCATCAGCGACTCGGGCGACGGAGCAATCTACGGCTTCCCGGTCTTCGGCCGCCCCGGCCTCAAGATCGCCGACCACAGTGGCGGCGACGCCACCACCGCCGACACGGTCGACCGGGCGGTTCAAGCTGGGGAAGAGGCCTCGGTGGTTCGACTCGCGCAACGCCTGTTCGACGGGGTCACCGGCCGTGTGCTGGAGACCGCCGTCTGTCTCTACGCCATGTCCCCCGACGGACACTTCATCGTCGACCGTCTGCCTGGGAACGACAAGGTCGTGGTCGGAGCCGGATTCTCCGGCCACGGCTTCAAGTTCGCCACCGCGGTCGGGGAGCACTTGGTCGACTTGGTGATCGACCCCGGCGCGACTCCGCTTCCGATCCTCTCGTTTGATCGGTTGGCAGCGGCGACCGCCTAACCGACGCGGTCAGACGCGCACACCGCCCGGCGGGCGTCCTACCGCTCGCCGGGCGGCTCGTCGACCGGCGACGACGCGCCGAGGGCCGTGACCGGGTCCTCTGGGAACGACCCCTCCGGCCAGTCACCCCGCGCCGCCGCCCACTCGCGGATGATCTCGCGAAGTCGCGCATCGCTCATGATGAAGCCGACCGCCGACGTCTTCCGGGCGCTGCCGCTGTCCTGGATGTCCGACAGCCCTTCCCGCAGGTCGTGGGCGAACGCCCGCTTCTGGTCCTCGCTGAACCGCGACGTGAATGGGAAGAGCCGCGAGTCCCGCGTGTGCAGGTAGGTCACGATTCGCTCGGCGAGTCGATGGTCGTAGTTCGGTTCCGGATCGATCTGGGCCACGCGCCGTCCTCCCCCGTCCTTGGCCGGCCAGCCCCCGCGGCAACGGCCCCGCATCCCCGAGCGTGCTGATTGTACCCGCGCGCGCCGGGTTCCCGGACGGCGGCACTCGCGAGGGCGCTGGGCATGCCGTACCTTTGCGCCACGACGACCCGCGCGCCTGAACCGGAGGCCCGATGACCGACCACTCGGAAGTCACCCACGTCGTCCTGCCGAACGGACTCCAAGTCCTCCTGCGCGAGGACCGGTCTGCCCCGATCGTCTCGACGTGGACGTGGTACCGCGTCGGCAGCCGGAACGAGGTCCCCGGCCTGACCGGCGTCTCCCACTGGGTCGAGCACATGCAGTTCAAGGGCACGCCGTCGCTCGCCAAGGGCCAGATCTTCCGCGACGTCTCACGCCATGGCGGTGTCCTCAACGCGATGACCTCGCACGACTGGACCGCCTACTTCGAGACGCTGCCGAGCGAGCAGGCCGCCTTGTCGCTCCGGATCGAGTCCGACCGGATGGTCAACTCGCTCTACGACCCGGAGGAGACCGAGGCCGAGCGGACGGTGATCCTCTCCGAGCGCCAAGGCTCCGAGAACCACCCCGGCTACCAACTCTACGAGGAAGTGGTCGGCGCGGCCTTCCGCAGCCATCCCTACGGACACATGGTCATCGGGCACGAGGCCGACCTGCGGACCATTTCCCGCGACGACCTCTTCCGCCACTACCGCACCCACTACGTGCCGAACAACGCGTTCGTGGTCTCCGTCGGCGATTTCGACCGCGACGCGATGCTCGCGCGAATCGAGCAGTCGTTTGCGCCGGTTCCCGCTGGCGACACCCCGCCGAAGGTGCGCGCGGTGGAGCCGGATCAGCATGCCGAGCGCCGCGTGCTGATCCGGCGGCCGTCGCCCGCCGCCTACCTGCGAATGGCGTACCACACGCCGGACGCCCGCCATCCCGACACCGCGGCGCTCCTCGTCGCCGACGCGGTCCTCTCCGGCGGCAAGGGCATGGGCCTCGCCTCGGGCGGGGCCATGGGTCGGTCGTCGCGTCTCTACCGCGCCTTGGTCGACGGCAGGCTGGCTCGCTCCGCCGGGTCGGACTTCGATCTCACGATCGACCCGTATCTCTTCTCGGTCGCCGCCACCGCGCTCGAGGGCGTCGAACCGGAACGCATCGAGTCCGAGATTGACCGCGAACTGCAGCGGCTGCGCGACGAGGTGGTGCCGGATGACGAACTGGCCCGCGCTCGCCGCCAAGTCCGCGCCCAGTACGTCTATTCTGGCGAGGGCGTCACCAACCAGGCGTTCTGGCTCGGCCAGATGGAGATCGTCGACCGTTGGCAACGAGCGGCGACGCTGGTGGACGAACTCGAGGCCGTGACACCCGACGACCTGCAGCGCGTTGCCCGCACGTGGCTGCGGCCAGAAGCACGGACCGTCGGTTGGCTCGTGCCTTCGGCCGAGTCAGGGGGGCAAGACGCCGACACGAGCCCGGATCGGCTGTACCGCGTCTGGGGCCTGAACGGACCGGGGGCGCCGTTCGAGCGGGCACAACTCGGCAACGGCGCGGTGCTCCTCGGACAGGCGCGCCCGGGGGAGCCTGCCGTCTCGGTTCGCGTCCGGGTGGAGGCCGGCGCGGTCGTCGAGCCGAGCACGGCCGGCGGCACGGCGACGATGACCGCGCGAATGCTCACCCGCGGCGGCGACGGACTGACGGCCACGGCGATCAACGAACTGACCGACTCCATCGGCGCGTCGATCAGCTCAGACGCCGGACGCCGCTCCGCGGAGTTGTCTTTCCGATGCCTCTCCGGTGACTTGCCGACCATGCTCGGCCTTGCCGGTCGCCTCCTGCGCCGGCCGGACTTCCCGCCGGACGAACTCGACAAGGTGCGCGAACAACTCCTCGTCGGCATCCGCGAGTCGGAGAACGACACCCGCGCCACCGCCGACCGATTGCTCCGCCGCGCCGTCTACCCCGAGCCGAACCCACTCGGCCGGCGCGTTGCCGGCGACGCCGGATCGGTCCGCGGCATTGAACGCGACGACCTCTTGGCGTTCCACCAGTCGGCCTATGCACCGGCCCAGGCCACCGTCGCGGTTGTCGGGGGAGTCCCTTCGTTCGCCGCCGCGCGGGACCTCGTCGAGGAAGCGTTCGGCGCGTGGGCGGGAGCGAGCGCACGGTTGGCCCCGGATGCATCCGACCTTGGCACCATCGCCCGCGAGCCAAGCCGCGTCGAGTCAGAGATTGCCGGCAAGAGCCAAGCCGACCTCGCCATCGGCTTGCCGACCATCCCGCGAAGCCACCCCGACTACTACGCCCTGGACCTCGCCAACCTCGTGCTCGGGCGGCTCGGCCTGATGGGGCGGCTCGGGGCGAACGTCCGCGACCGGCAAGGCCTCGCCTACTACGCCTTCAGCCAGATCGAGGCAGATCGGGAGGGCAGTCTCTGGACGGCGCGGGCCGGCGTCGACCCGGCCAACATCGACCGTGCGGTCGCAGCAGTGCAGGAGGAGGTGGCCCGGCTCCGGGCCGACGGGGT